>JAKATE010000202.1 GCA_021828085.1 Thermoplasmata archaeon
CATCGCGTGGCAGGCGACCTTGGCATTCGTGACCCACCGCAGGTAGGCCGCTCCCCCCATGTGATCGGGGTGCTGGTGGGTGAGCAGGATGTCCGTGACCTCTCGCAGAGGGACCCCCGCGTTCCGGAACGCCTGACGGAGGTGGGTGGCCGCGCCCGGGAACCCCGTGTCGATGAGGTAGGTCTTCCCGCCCTCGCGGAAGACGTAGGAGCTGGCGAGCGGCCCACGCACGCACCCCAGCCCGTCCACGAGGCGGGTGCCGACGATCGGGACCGCGGAGGAGGACGAGGAGGGTGACTTGGGAGGGGAAACGGGCGGAGAGGTGGCAGGGGGGGTGGTGGTGGCGGCCACGAAAGCGCCCACGGCCCGACCATCATAAGCTTGGAGGGGGGCCCGACCCGGCCCATAGGTGCGCCGACGACCTCGCCCCCCCTAGGCCGCGGGGCAGGGGCGGGCGGTCTCAGCCCGGAGGCGCGGCCGAGGTCGGCGGGTGCTTCGACCGGACGAGCGGGGGCAGCTCTCCGAGTTCGGCGAGCTCTTTCGCGCTCAGCCGGACGAGCACGATCCCGGAGGAGAGCAGCCGCACGCTCCGCCCCTGCGGGTCATCGGACACCGTCAGGCTCACCGTCCCCCGGTCGAAGGACGGGACCACGCTGGCGCCGGAAGCCGTCCATCGGGCGAAGAGCCCTCCGAGCAGCTCCTCCAGGGCCTCGCCGCGGCCGAGCGTGTAGAAGGCCCGCCGCACGATGGTCCGGCCGTCCGCCGCAAGGAAGGCGACGGGGGCGGCGGGAACGAACCGGTGGGAGGCCTGCGTCAAGCGGGTCTGGGCCGCGGTGCGCGCCTCGCGCTCCTGGGTGAGCTCCCGCCGAAGGTCGGTCTCGATCGAGTGCTGCTGGGCGAGCGCTTCCCGGAGCGATCCGTTCTCCGCGATGGCGAGGTCGAGCGACCGGGTGAGCTCCAGGAGCCGGTCCGACACCGTCCGCTCCTCCGACGCGGGGAGCTCCTCCGGAGTGGCGATGGGCTGCGGTCGGGCTTCGGTCCCCCCTCCATCGCCGGTCGCCTCCTCATGGAGGGTCCCGGACTCCGCGCTCCCCCGCTCCGGCTCCGCGGGGACCTCCAACCCTTCGGGCGGAGCGGAAGGCCCGGCGCCTCCCGCCTCCTCCTGGTCCTCGTTCAGCTGGCGAAGGAGGTCGTCCAGCATATCGGTGCCCGAAGGGACCTCCGATGCGCCCGCTTCCAGGGGCTTCTCCTTGGCCACCTTCGGCGTCAACCTCCCCCTTCCCCCCCCGTTCCGGGCTATACGTATGGAGACGTATCGTCCCGGTGCATGATTACTCCCTGCGGAGCGGATGAACCTTCCGTGTCCGCCACCGAAGCCCGCGCCGCGTCGGAGAGGAAGGGCGCGGGGGCCCTCCCCTCCTTCCGAACCCCGCTGGGCGAGGAGGGTGGGGGGAGCCTACCCTCGGGTCCGGGGAGGAGGCGTCCGCTTGGCGAGCGCGTAGGTGCGCTTCACCGCTCGAAGGTAGCCTTCCGGGGATCCCACCGAGAGCCACTGCCCGTCGCCCGGGCCCAGGACCACGGCGAAGACCTTCTCGCCCTTCGCGATGAGGTGGGAGATGGCCGAGGTCACCTCGAGCTCCGCGGGGCGTCGTCGCGCCTCGCTCTCGAGCGCTTCGAAGATGATCGGGGAGAAGGCGTAGACCGCCGTCGCCGCCCAGGAGGAGCGGGGCCGCTCGGGCTTCTCCTCCATGCCGGTCACCCGGAGGAACCGGGCGCCGTCGATGCGGCCGGCGAAGCTCCCCTCCACCACTCCGTAGTTCCGGGGCTCGGCGACGTGCCGCACCAGCAGCACCACCGCGGCCCCTTCCCGGCGGCGGAGCTCCTCCATGGCCCGGGGGAGCCTCCCGGGGACCGGCTCCCAGAGGACCGCGTCGGCGGCGTGCAGGAGGAACGGGTGCTTGCCGATGGTGGTCCGGGCCCTGAGCAGCGCGTCGCCGAACCCCTTCGGAGAGCGCTGGGTCACCCAGTGGAACTTCACCTCCGAGAGCAGGTGATGGAGCGCGAGGGTCTCGATGAGCCGCTCGGGGTGGTGGAGGTGCCGCTGGATGAACGCGTCGTCCGGCTGGAAGTAGCGGACCGCCGCGTCCTGGTCCGGGCCGACGATGACGACGAGGTCGTCCACCCCGGCGTCGTGGAGCGTCCGGACGACGTGGTGGCAGACAGGGGCGAGCGTCGCGTTGCCCTGCCGGCCGCGGTAGAAGAGCGGGAGCATCTCCTTCCGCATCCCGCGCGTCGCGGGGAGCATCCGGGTCCCCTCCCCGGCCATCGTCACGACGGCCCTCATCGAGGTCCCTCCCGTGTCCTCAGAGCGCGGCCCTCCCTTCTTCGCCCGTGAGCCCGGGTGCCTCACCTTTCGGAGAAGGAGGCGGACCCCGCCGCGGGGGAGGGGACCTTCCGGGCGCCGGCGGTGGACGCGGCGGGCCCGCGGGCGGTCTTCTCGATGTGCAGACGGGTCCGGTTGTCCCCGGCCCGGAAGTCCATCCGGGGCTGGACGACCGCTTTCTTCTCCTCCAGCCGGGAACGGAAGCGCTGGAGGTCGGAGAGCATCCACTCGAGCGCCTCCTCAAGGGTCCGCTGGTGCCGGTAGCCGAGCTTCAGCAGGTTGTCGTGGAGCGGGTTGTAGTAGTGCTCCTCGAGCTCGACCCGGGGGTTGTAGGAGTTGTGGATCTCGGCCTTCATCTGGAGCTTCCCCGCCACCTTCACCACCAGCTTCGCGAGGTCGCCCACCGAGTACGACTCGTCGAACTGGTTGAAGACCCGGTACTCGCCCTGCGCGGCCGGGTTCTCCACGGCGAGCCGCAGGCTCTGCATCGAGTCCTCCAGGGCGATGAACCCCCTCCGCTGCCCGCCCTTCCCGTAGGGCGTTAGGGGGAGCCCGAGGACCGCCTGGACGCAGAAGCGGTTGAGCGCGGTGCCCCAGACCTCGTCGAAGTCGAACCGGGTGAGCTGCCAGTCCTCCGAGATCTCCGGCGTCCGGGTGCCGTAGATGACCCCCTGCATGACGTCGGTCGTCGGGAGCCCCCAGAGCTTGTTGGCGAGCATCACGTCGCCGGTGTCGAAGACCTTCGACCAGTGGTACCAGCTGGAGGCCTGCCGCGGGAAAGGCACCCGGTCCTTCCTCCCCCGGAACTCGACCTCGAAGAACCCTTCCGCGATGTCGATGTTGGGGGTCCCGTACTCCCCCATCGTCCCCATCTTGACCAGGTGGGACTTCGGACACTCGTCCTTCATCGCGTAGACGATGTGCAGCGTGGAGGTGACGTTCTGGCACTGCGTCGCCACCGCGTGGTGG
>JAKATE010000203.1 GCA_021828085.1 Thermoplasmata archaeon
TCCGCCGGAGGTCCCTCCGCGCTCGGCCCGGACCACGGGGGTGCCCAGCAGGAGCTCCAGGCGACGGATCCGGTAGACCCCCCGGTCGCGCCCGATGCCGATCTTCCGGCAGGCCTGGGCCAGGCTGCCCACGTCCGCGATGGCCCGCAGGAGCGCCAGGTCGAGGGGGGTCAGCAGGTGCTCTCTGCCGCTATGGGCGAGGCTACCGGTCACCGAGGGCACAGACCGCTCCCTCCCGAAGAAGGATGTGGACGTCACGGCCGGGGGAGGCGGGGGGGCCCCCCTCCCGTCCGACCTCCGCCTCGAGACGTATCCCCTCGACCTCGACGTTCAACCGGTACCCCTTCGACGAGACCCTCCACCTGCGCACGCGAGCGGGCCACGGGCCTCCGTCGACCGGTCCGGCCGCCCCCGGGTCGACCCCCTGGGGCTCGAGGAGCAGCGCGTCGGCGGGGAACGCCACGCCCCGGGGCCCGGACCGGGAGGCGAGCCAGCGTCGGAAGGGCCCCGAGCCGGCGGCAAGCTCCTCGGGGGTCAGCACGTTCTCGAACCCGAGGAACCGCGCCACGAAGGGGGTGGAAGGGCCCTGGAGGACGTCGGAGAGGCTTCCCACCTGTCGCGCCTCCCCTCCCTCTAGGAACAGGAACCGGTCCCCCAGCGGGAACCCCGTCATGGGGTCGTGGGTCACGAGGACCATCGGCAGGCTGTCCCGGTCCAGCACCCCCCGGAGCAGTTCCACCATGTCGTCGCGCGCCAGGGGGTCGAGGGCCGAGAGGGGCTCGTCGAAGAGGAGCGCGGTCGGCTCCGCGGCGAGCGCCCGCGCCAGTGCGACCCTCTGGCGCTCCCCCCCGCTCAGCTTGGCCGGGTGGGCCGCCGCGCGGTGGGCGATCCCGAAACGCTGGAGCAACGCCTCCGCGCGCGGGCCCGCGTCCCCCCGGTCCCGGATCTCTAGAGGGTACCGGATGTTCGCCGCCGCGTTGCGGTGCGGGAAGAGGGCGAGCGACTGCGGGACGTACCCCAGCCCCCGGTCCTCCGCCGGGAGGTCGGTCAGCCGCCGTCCGTGGAGCCGGACCTCTCCGGAGGTCGACGGGAGCAGGCCGCAGATCCCCCGGAGCAGCGTGGTCTTGCCCGCTCCGGAGGGCCCGGCGACCACCAGGACCTGGCCGGGAGCGACCTCCGCGTGGACCGGGCCCACCCGGGTCTCCCCCACCTGGACCACGAGCCCGTCGATCTCGAGCCCGTCCGTCGTCATGGCACGAGCACCCTCCCGCGCCAGGGCATGCGGCCCCGGGCCTCGAGCAGCCGCACCGCCAGGAACAGCGCGAAGGAGACGAGGATGAGCAGGCTGGAGACCGCGAGGGCGGCGCTCGTGTCACCTAGGGCGTACAGGTTGTACACGTACACAGTAATGGGCTGGGTCACCGGTCCACCGTACGGCGGGCTCGGGACGACGGTGTAGGCCAGGATGAGGAGTCCCCCGATCTCGCTCACCGACCGCGCCCAGGTGAGCAGGGCCCCGGTCAGGATGCCCCGGAAGGCGAGGGGGAAGGTCACCGAAAGGAACACGTCGCCCCGGGAAGCCCCCAGCGTACGGGCGGTCTCGAGGAGCTCGGGGTCGATCGCGCGGAAGGCCTCGGCGGTGGCCAGCACGGTGTAGGCGCCTCCGACGTAGGCCATCACGAGGACCACGCCCCAGATGGTGGACACGACGGGGAATCCCATCCGGTCGGCGAACGCCCCCAGCGGGGCCTCGGGAGCGAAGAGGAAGAGGAGGGCCAGGCCCGCGACCAGGTGCGGGAGGACCACCGGGAGCGTCACCACCGACTCGACGAGCGCATGGCCCGGGAACCTCCGCCTCGCGAGGACGTAGCCGAGTGGGACCCCCAGGAAGACCGCGAGCGCGAGCGCGATGCCGGAGGCGAGGAGGGTGAACTCGAGCGAGGCGTCGACGGCCGGGTCGGAAGCGACCGCCAGGATCTGGGAGAACGGGACGTAGGTCGCGATCGCCACGATGGGGAGGACGAAGAGGGCGAGCAGCGAGGCCGAGAGCAGCGCCAGCACGACCGACGGGACCCGGGCCATCCAGCCCCCGCGTACAGTTTCTCGAGGGGGCGACGGGAGGGGGCGCTGGGGAAGGGCGGTCCCCGCCCCCGCGCCGGCCGCGCTCTCCGTCATTCCGTCCCACCCCGCCGATCCGGGAACCCGGTCAGCTGAGCAGGGCCTGGAGGGTGGAGGGAAGAGGCTCGACCATCGGGCCCAGCATCGGAGGGAGGGCCGAGGGGTTGTCGGCGTAGGCCGGCACGATGGGCGTGAACCCGTCCTCGGAGAGGAGGGCCGTCCCCTGCGGGGAGACCAGGAAGTGGACGAACAGGTCCCCGAGCGTCGCGTTCGTCGCGGTCAAAGGGACCGTCGCCGAGAACGCGACCGGGGCGCCCGTCACGAGCGACGTCGACGGCCCACCGCCGTTCAAGACCTCGGTCGTCGCCTGCGCGTAGTACTGGATCATCGACGTGGAGAGGTTCCCCAGGTTCACGTGGGGGTCCAGGTCGACGTAGGCGAGGTGGTGCTGGATGGCGTAGCTGCGGTAGATGATGAACGCCTGCACCACGTGCGTCGAGAGGAGGGTCGCCGCGTTCGCCTCCGGCTCGACGCGGGTGGTGGACGGGTTGGGTTGCGCGTAGCTCCCGGGAGAGTTCGAGTAGAAGTGCTGGTAGACGGCGGAGAGCGAGCCGTTCGCGAAGAGCCCCTGGAGCTCCAGCGTGAAGATCCCGTTGTACCCGTTGGGGTCCGTGGACTGGTTCGCGACCCCCAGCAGGATCCCCGGGGCGGTGATCTTCCAGGCCCAGTTGGTGGCGGTGATGCCGGCGAGCGCGCTCGCGCTCGGGTCGTAGGCGAGGACCTCCGGCTGGGTGCCGTAGAGGACCTCCCACGAGGCGTAGGTGGGCTCCAGCATCGCGTGGACGAGCCGGAAGTCGGCCGAGGAGGCGACGTCGTAGTACACGCCGGGCTGTTCCACCGCGCTGAGCGCGGCGACGGAGCCCTGGAAATGTTCCGCGGCGAGAGGCACCTGGATGCCCGGGGTCAGGTTCGCCAGGGCCCGGGCGGCCTGCGGGAAGACCACCCCGAGCGTCCCCGCGGCGGTGATGGAGAGCGTCTGGTTGGTGATGGTGGACCCCTGGGAGTTCGCCGCGCCCCCCGTCGCTCCGTGGAGGAGGTAGCCACCTACCGCTCCCGCGAGACCGCAGAGGACGGCGAGGAGCAGCGCCCAGACGGCCCGGATCTTCGGGAGCATCGATGTGGGGAATTCCCACATCGCTTAAGCGTTGCCAAGGGCCTCGGGTTCATGCC
>JAKATE010000030.1 GCA_021828085.1 Thermoplasmata archaeon
GACCCTCGATGCCCTCCTCGAGGGGGGGTCGAGCCCGGCGCGCTCTGCGAGCTGTACGGGGAGGGGGGCTCGGGAAAGACGAACCTCTGCCTGGCCCTGGCCACCGAGGCGGCCCGCCAGGAGAAGTGGACGCTCTATCTGGACACCGAGGGGATCTCGTTCTCCCGCCTGGAGCAGATCGCGAAGGGGAAGGGGCTCGAGCTCCCCCGGGTCCTCCGGCGCATGCTCATCACCACCCCCCGGACCCTCCCGGAGCAGGAGCGCTCGGTGGAAAGGATCTGCGCCCTCGCCGCGGGACGCGAGCGGACCGTCGGCCTCATCGTCGTGGACTCGGCCACGATGCTCTACCGGCTCGACCTGGGCTTGGAGCAGGAGTCGCTCGCCCGCCAATCGCTCACCGGGCAGATGGCGGCCCTCCTCCACGTGGCGGTCGAGCTCGACCTCCCCGTGGTCTTCACCAACCAGGTCTTCCGCAACCCCGACACACGCGATTTCGAGCCGATCGGCGGGAGCTTCCTCAACCACGCGGCGAAGACGGTCCTCCGCCTCGAACGGGGGGAGAACGGCTGGCGCCGCGCCACGCTGGTCAAGCACCGTTCTCTCCCGGAGGGGGGACAGGCGGAGTTCCGGCTCACCAACGAGGGCGTCACCGACCGCTGAGGATTCGTGCGTAGCGCGCTCCGGCACCTCGGGTGGGAGGACCGGAAGCAGTAGGATCCCGGGGGGTCGCCCGGCCTACCCAGCCCCGTCCCCGGCACCCAGGGGCCGGTCCGGGGGGACCGAAGGAGCCGAGGAGCGTGAGGTAAGCTCGGCCAAGAGCTCCGCGAGGCCTTCCCGGAAGCTCTGTTGCTGTTCCGGGCCGATCGACCAGAGGTGCTCGGCGCCGTCGGGGGGATGCAGGACCCCGACACGAACCGGTGCGGGGAAGGCCAGGGCGTAACAGGAGAGCTGGAAGCCGAACCGCTCCCATGCTTCCTCGGGCGAGGCCGGGAAGTCGCCGGTCTTGTAATCCAGGACGAGCGGGGGGTCCTCTTGGGGGAAGAATGCGTCGAGACGCCCCTGGATGGTCCCGCGAGGGGTGAGCAAGGTGATATCGATCTCCCGTTGGGCCGGGCCCCGGAGGCGCGCTTCCCGGGACCTCACCCTCTGCAACCATTCGTCCAGCACCGGCGGGTGGGTGGGCGTCGAGCTCCCTGTGCGCGCGGCCCTCCCGGCGGGCCCCTCCTCCCCGCGCCGGACGAGCTCGTGGAAGAGTTGCCCGAGGAGCGAGGCGGAGGCTTGGCCGGCGGCCTCCTTCCGGTTGGACTCCACCGCTCCCCCGGTCGGGGCGAGGATCCCGGTCCCGGCGCGGCGGAGACGTTGCTCCTCCTCGAGCTCGGAGACGGTCCAGACCGGGTCGGGGGGACGCCAAGGGGTCTCGCCCGCCCACCGGGCCGGTGGAGGGTCGTTCGCCGCGGGCGCCCGAGGACGGCCTTCCCTCGGGCCTTCGGCGTCCTCGGGAGCCTCGGCCGAAGTGACCTCCCAGGCCCCGGGCTCGTACACCCGCTCGACGAAGGAAGGAGCGTGCCGCGCCCCGGTGCGGAAATCTCGGAAGCTCCTCTCCCACCGCCGCAGCTTGGAGGGAGCTGGTCCCTCCGGGTCGGCGACCCCGGTGACGAGGAGACGGTGCATCGCCCGGGTCATCCCCACGTAGAGGAGCCGGCGAGCCTCAGCGTCCTCCTGAGCGTCAAGGTCCGCGAGCAGGGCCTCCAGCCGAGGGTTGGGGGGTCCCCGGGGGCGTCGGCCTCGGGGCTCGGCGAGTTCGGTCGGCAGACGGAGCACCACTCGGCCGCTCGCGGGGGAGACCACCAGCCGGTCCTGGGGGGGCATCCAGCGTCGGGAGAGACCGGGGAGGACGACCAGGGGGAACTCCAATCCCTTCGCGCCATGGACGGTGAGGACATTGACCGCGTCGCGGGCGAGTTCCACCAACGCCTCCTCCTCCTCCGGGGCCTCGCGGGACCAGCGCTCCAGCTCGCGGAGGACGGCGCCGAGGTCGGTGGCCCCCTCTTGGAAGAGCTCGCGGACCCGGTCGAGCAGCTTCTCGACGTTCGCCAGCGACTGCCCGCCCCGGTCGTCGTCGACGAGGCTGGCCCAGACCCCGCGCTCGTCGAGAGCGCGGCGGAGCAGCCGGGCCGGGACCTCCTTGCGGGAGAGCGCGCGGAACCGTTCGAGGAATCGTCGGAAGGTATCGGCCCTTCCGCCGGGTTCCGATCGCGCGGCCCTCTCGAGAGCCTCGGCGACCCCCTGGGGCGGCGGGAGGGCGAGCGCCCAGCCAGCCAGCTCCTCGTCCGAGAACCCTCCCCACGGGGAGCGGAGGAGCCCGTAGAGCGCGATCGGATCGTCGGGATCGAGGAGCACCCGGAGGAGGCTCAGGAGATCGAGGATCTCCTGCTGTCGGTGGAAGTTCCGCCCCTGCGCCGGCACCGCGGGGATGCCCCGGCGGCGCAGCTCGCGCAGGAAGCTCGCCTGGTGCGTCCGTGCCGAGAGCAGGACCGCCACGTCCCCCGGCCCGAGCGGATGGGGATCCGGCCCATCGTCGGGTCGCCAGGGATCCACCGTCCCGCCCTCGGCGAGCCGTTCGGCGATCCATTCGGCCACATGCCGGGCCTCCCCGGTCACGGAAAGGGAATCCCTGAGAAGGACGCCGGGCTGGGCGGGGTCCGACAGCGCAGTCGCATCGGTCGCCGGAGCGTCCCGCTCCCGGGGGCGCTCAAGGTGGAACTCGACCTGCGTAGAGCGTCCCCCCGTCGGTGCGCTCATGGCCGGGAAGGGGTCCGGGGCCCCCGAGAACACGGCGGGGAACCCCGCATTCACCACGGCCAGCAGGGGACCGCCGAAGCGGTGCGTCACGGTGAGCGCCTCCCTTCGCAGCCCGGGCAGCCGACGGGCGAGAACGCCGAGGGTCCCCTTCGCGCCTCGGAAGCCGTAGATGGACTGATGAGGGTCCCCGACGGCGAAGAGCGAGCGGCCGGGTTCGTGGGGCGGACCGCGAAGCGCGAGGAGGAGCTCCATCTGCCGGAGCGAGGTGTCCTGGAACTCATCGATGAAGAGATGCTGGAGGCGCTCCCGGAGCCGCGGCCCCGCTTCGTCGTCCGCGGCCAGACGCAGCGCGATCCTCTCGAGGTCGTCGAAGTCCAGCGCGTGCCTCTCGCGCTTGAGCGCCCGGAAGTCCTCCTCCACCACTTCTGAGAGGAGGGCGAACGCCTCGAGCCGCTCCGCCTCGCCGGCGTCGAGGGGAGGCTGCCCGTTCCGGAGCCTTCGCGCCTCCTCCCGCAGGGCGCCGGGGTCCGCCCCCGGAACGCGCTCGATCCGGTCCAGCGTCATCTCCCGGACCTGTCCGCTCCCGTAGAGGCTCGCGAGGGTGAGATAGGCGGACCACCCGGCCCCGTGCTCCCGTTGGAGCCTCTCGAGAGTCCTCCGGTAGCTCTCGAGGGGGAGCTGCCGGGAGGCCCCCTCCTCGAGGATCTCGAAGCCGGGAGGGGCGCCGAGCCGGGCGGCCCCCTCAGGCTCCTCCCGGAGGAGCCGCGCGCACTCCCCGTGGATCGTCCCGATGCGGGCAGAGGGGAGCGCCTCCAGCACTCCCCGCCAGAATCGGCCCGACCCGCCCGTCGCGCCCTCGGCCCGGAGTCGGCAGCCCTGCTCCACCCGGCTCTGGAGCTCGGCGGCCGCCGCTCGGGTGAAGGTGACGACCAGGAGCCCTCCGACAGCCTTCCACGCCCCCGCGCCAGCCGCCTCCTCCCTCTCCAACCGGGCGAGGACGGCGTCGACGAGGGCCGTGGTCTTCCCCGTCCCGGCCCCGGCGACGAGGAGGAGGTCGTCCCCTTCCGGCGGAATCCCGTCCGCGCTCATCCGCCGGCCCCCTCGTAGCTCCCACTCAACCGTTCGAGCTCGAAGCGGCACCCTGCGGCATGAGGACAGCCGGAGGTGAAGTGGCAGCCCCCGTCCCTCCGCCCCACGTAACGCCCATTGAGGGGGAAACGTCCCTCGGCGAGGTCCGTGAGGACCATGGAGGCGATCTTCCGTGCGCGATCGATCTCTCTGCGGAGACCGACCTGGAGCTCCACCCCGCGCGGGGGGGAGTAGGCCTCGATCCGGACGCGGCCGGGAGGACCCCACCAGAGGTAGCGGTAACCGAGGAGGCGTCCCCGGCCCGGGCCCTCGGGTCCCGGGAGGAGCGACTCGAGGGCTGCAGCGTACAGCGGTAGCTGAAGGCTCGGGGGCTCCTCCTCCGAGTGCTTGAAGTCGGGGCTCCGTCTGCCCGTCTTGAGGTCGTCCACGAGGAAACCCAGGGGGTCCCCCCGGACTCCACAGACCCGGTCGACCCTCCCCACCAGCCGGACCTCCGCTCCGGCCGCTCGCCCGAGGGGCCAGGCTGGGAGATCCGGAGGGTGACCCGGCGTGGGCGGGGAGCCGCCGGGGGCCGGTCCGATCCCCAGTTCGACGAAGCGGGGAGGATGCTCCTCCGAGTCCTCGGCCAGGGCGGTCAACAGCTCCCAGAGCGAGCCCCGCGACGGTGCTCCGGGAGGTCCGAGGATCTGCTGCCGGTACGCCTCGAGCCCCGGGGTCTGGGGCTTCAGTTGCGAGAATTGGGTCTCGAGGCGCGTGGAGGTGAGCTCCCAGAGCTCGCGCAGCGGGACCGAGGAGAGGGGCCGGAGGGTACCGTCCGGCCCCCGGGTCCCCTCCTGGAGCGTGGCGAGCACCGCGTGAAGCAGTTCACCGGTGAGGCGGCCATCGTACTCCTCCGGGACCTCCTCCTCTTCGGGGATCCGGTAGAGCCGCGTGAGGTAGAAGCGGTACGGGCAGCGAAGGTATTCCTCGAGCCGGCTCACGCTGATGGAGCCCTGGGAGAGGTACCTCTCGGCGAGCGCCCGGGCGTTGGGACCCCCGGCCGGGCCATCGAGCTCGCCGCTCCGCGGGGCCCGGCGGCGAAGTCTCTCCTGTCGGAGACCGGTGCGCGCCGCCGCGAGCACCCCGGGAGGAGGGGCCGTCCTCCCTTCCTCTCCTTCCGAGCCCCAGCCGGCCACGTCCCCCCGGCCCAGAGCGATCAGCCCGTCCTTCCAGGAGTGGAAGGGACCGGTGGCCGGGCGCCGGGCGACCAGGCTCGGCTCCCCCAGCTCCCCCAGGTCGTCCAAGAAGGAGGAAGGGGAGCTCTCCTCGCCGTCCACGAGCCGAGGATAGGAGAGGTAGAGACCGCGCGTCGGGCGGGAGAGAAGGGCGAAGAAGAGCCGTCGTTCCTCCTCCCTCAGCTCCTCCTCGTCGGGCAGCCCGAAGGCCTTGCGCCATCGCAGCGGGACGAGCCCGGAAGGCCCCGAGGACGGGTAGGCTCCCCGGCGCAGCCCTCCGAGGAAGAGCCATTCACAGGAGAGCTCCGCCGCATCCCTCAGTCCCGTGAGGGTGAGGCCGGAAGGGGGAGCTCGCGTCGGGAGGGTCTCTCCCTGGAGGAGGAGCTCCAGCCCTCCGGAGAGGTCGCGGAACGTCCAGGGGGCGCGCTCGTCCGCCTCAAGGACCTCCTCCGCCTGAGCGAGCGCGTCGAGGACCCGCGCCGTCTCCTCGTCAGGAGAGGGGAGTAACCGGGCCAGGCAGGCACGGAGCTCGGCGAGGAAGTCTCCCGGAGGGGCCGCGTCGGCCCGGGGAAGCTCCGAGAAGAGCCGGCGGAACCCTTCCGATACCTCCGCCTCCCCGGGGTCCCTCGCGCCCTCCGGCGAGCCTCCGGCGGGGCGGCCGAGGTCGAAGTATGACTCCCTCCCCGAACGGACCCGGTTCCGGAGAACGACGGAGCGGATCCGCGCAAGGTCCCAGCCCGGCGGGAACCAGCTCCGCAGACGGTCCTGGTCCGCCAGGCGCTCGAGCAGCTCGAAGACGTCCTCCCGGGCGTAGTCGCCTCCGACCGCCCGGAGGACGCTCCGGAGCAGGCCGGCCGAGGCGGCACCCGCCAGTGGTCGGTGCAGCCCGAGGCTGGGCTCAAGCCCGAAGGTCGGGAAGACCTCGAGCACGCGGTCGGCGTACCGCGGGAGGTCCGCCAGGGCGACCACGACGTGGGCGTTCGGGTGGGCGTCCAGAGTGCTCCGAAGCGCGCGGGCCATGGCCTCGAGCTCGTCCTGTTCGTCCCGGGCGGTGTAGCGTTGAACGATCCCCCGGGGCTTGGCGGGGGTCCCTGCGGGCTCCCCGCGGCTGAGCCGCTCCAGCCAGGAGAGCGGGAGGACCGGCGGAGGATCCGGGGGGGCATCCCCGGGCAGACCGGAGAGGTCCACGAACTCCGCCGCACGACCGCGCAAGGTGGACCAGAGCCTCTCGAGGGCCTGCGATCGCACCGGCCAGCCGTCCACCACGACGAGCCTCGGGGAGAGACCGGCCTCCTCCAGGCGCGACGGGAGCTTCCAAAGGTCGCTCCAGCGGTCCGTCCTCCCGAGCTTTTCCAGCCGCTCCCGGTACCTCCTCCAGAAGGAGAGGACCGGAAGAGGGGCGGGGAGCTGGTCCGCCGGCGGCGGGTCGGGCCAGCGTCCCTCGAGCTCCTCGAGGGTGAGCAGGAGCTCATCGACGTACCGGGGGGAAGGGAGCTCCGGGGAGGGGGCGGAGGAGTCCCGGAGGGTTTGCGCGATCAGTACGCGGACCTGGGGGTCCCGGAGAGGGGAGGTCTCACCAGGGTAGCGCTCAGCGAGGTCCCTCAGGGTCAATACGCTCCCGGTGAGCGCTTGACCCCCCCGGAGCCGGGCGAGCGTCCGTTGCGCCCAGACCTTCACCCTCTGGGAGCGGCAGAGGTAGATCCCTTGGCTCCCCCAGCCCGGGTCCACCTCGGAGATCCTCCGCAGGTACTTCTCCCGAGGGGGGAGGCCCAGGGGGACCGATCGGCCGTTACCGGACTGCACGGGTCCTTCCAGGGGAGAACCCCCGGTGCGCTCCGGGAAGAGGCCCCGACTAAGAAGGGTTCGCGCCCCGAGCCTACGTATAGACGAGACGGACCGCGTCCCGCTCCAGGACCGCCCGCTGGTCCGGGCTCAGCGAGGCTGGATCGAGGGTGGTGAGGACGGAGCCGTGGTGCTCGATGGCCTTCTCGCGCCCCAGGTCGAAGAGCCTGCGGACGCTCACGAGGTTCCCGGCCTCCACCAGGCCCTCCACGCCGGGAAGGACCACGATCCGTCCCGGGCCCCGGCTCAGGTGCTGCTCGATGAGGAAGCCGAGCCGGTCCGCGTCGGAGGGGGAGATGATCCCCTCCCCCTCGGCGCGGCTGATGCGGTAAAGGATGGCCCCCGAGAGGTCGAAGGTGGCCTGGACCGACGCGGGGAGGTCGCGGGTGAACCCGAGGAGGAGCCGGGGGTCCTGCCGCTGGGCGATGAAGGCCTTCCACGCGTCCTCCTCCCGGGGGGTCTCGTAGACGGAGAAGGGGGCGCTCGGGGACCAGGCGGGGGGGGTCGTCGGGACGCGCTCCGCGGGGGCGGGACCGAGCCGGCGGATCCGCCGGGCGAGCATGAGCCCGGGGACCCCGAAGGCGACGCCCAGCACGACCGCCCCGGCGATGAGGAGGGGAAGGAGCAGGTTCGCCGACACGATCCCGAGCAGCCAGAGCACCAGGACGACCGCGAGGGCGAGGACCACCCCGGAGCCGGCGGTGTCGCGCGCCAGCGAGCTCGGAGGGGGGGCGTGAGGGACCGACGCGGTCACAGGGGACCTCGGCCAGGACGGTGACGCGTGAGGTAGCGCCGGGCGCGCACCAGGTCCGCGGCCACGGCGTACGCCTCATAGACGGCGAGGAGGCCCAGGGGGACGGTGAGCACGGTGAGGCCGTTGTAGGGCGGGACCAGGGTGACGAGGAAGCTCATGTTCTGGATGGCCGTCCCGCTCCCGTCATAGACCGTTACCGACCCCGTGAAACTTCCCGAGAGAACGTAGTAGTAGGAGGTGAGATCGCTCACCTGGCTCGTCCAGTGGCCCGTTCCTCCCGCCGGGCAGGGGACCGCCTGCCCTGCAGAAGCGAGTATCCCGGTGTCGGTGTAGAGCACCACGCCGAGGAGGCCCAGACGGAAGACCACCTGGCTCACGCTGGTGGGGACCGAGCAGCTCCACTCGACATAGATGTCCAGGGTGGTGGCGAAGTTGGCCGAGACGGTCCCACCGGAGCTGACGGTGGCGTTGTTGGCGAAGCCGACGCCGGAGGAGGCCAGGTTCCCCAGGGCGACCTCGGTCAGCTGGAGCGGCGAGCTCGTGGCCGGGGGGGTCGGTCGGGCCGTCGCCAGCCCAGGTCCCTCGGAGAGGAGGAGCAGGGTCCCCAGGACGATCAGAAGCGCGAGCCACCGGCGCCACGGGGCGCGACGGGAAGGCGCAGGGGACCGGCGGGGAAGGGCGAAGCCCATCGACGGTGGACCCAGACCCTCGGTATTAAGCGTATCTCCGGTAGCCCCGGAGGGGTTTTCGCCCGCCCGGAAGGCTCGCCGGACCCCTGGGGGACCTCCCCACGGTCCGGCTCAGGCCCGGGCGAAGAGCTCGGCGTAGTGGTAGGGTTCCGCCTCGATCGGCCGCAGTGGACGCAGCCCGTGGAAGGAGAGCCTTTCTCTCGCCTCCTCCGGAGAGAGACGGATCTCGGAGGGGGGGCCGAAGGGGGTCTCCGTCTTGCGCCAATCCAGGTTCACGAGCCGCCCTTTCGGTCGGAGAAGGCGGACCGCCTCGGCGATGGTCTCCTCGGGAACGTCGTGGAGCACGTTGGCGAAGAGCACCACGTCGGCGATCGAGCTCTCCAGGGGGATCCTGCCGGACTCGCTGAGGACCGGGACGAGCCACTCGAGCTTCTCGGAGGCCCCCCGCTCTCCCACCAGGGCGTGGAGGTCCCGGGCAACGTCGACGGCGTAGACCCGGCCCTTCGGGCCGACGAGACGCGCGGCGGGGAGGGCGAAGTAGCCCGTCCCGGCCCCCACGTCGACGACGGTCTCCCCCGGGAGAAGACCGACCTCCTTCCAGAGGCGCTCCGGGTCCTGCCACCTGCGGCGGTCCGGGGACTCGAGGCGCGCCAGAGCCTCCTCCCGTCCGAGCCCTTCCCAGCCGTGGGAACCGTGCCGATGCCCGGTCGTGCGGGCCCCTCGGGAAGGCGGGGGAACGGCGTCGGTCATGCGAGCGGGCTCCTAGTAGTTGGGGAGGCTCGGGTCGACCTCGCGGACCCAGGCGTCGATCCCGCCGCGCAGGTTCCGAGCCTTAGCGAAGCCCATGCTCCGCAGGAACTCTGCGGCCTGGGCGCTCCGCGCGCCGACCTTGCAGACGAGGACCAGATCGTCGGCGGTGGAGAGCTCCCCGAGGCGGTCGGGGAGGGCGGCCCGGGGGATGAGCTTCGAACCGGGGAGGTGGGTGATCTCGAACTCCCCGGGTTCGCGGACGTCCACGAGGACCACCGCCGCTCCCTGGTCGAGCTTCTCCTTGAGCTCGACGGGGCTGATCTCCGGTCCTTTCGGGGCCGCTGCCTCCCCCAGCCCGCAGAACGCCTCGTAGTCGATGAGTTTCGTCTGGGTGGGGTGCTCGCCGCAGATGGGGCACTGGGGGTCCTTGCGTACCTTGAGTTCCCGGAAGGAGAGGGCGAGGCCGTCGAAGAGGACGAGCCTTCCGAGGAGCGTATCCCCCTGGCCCAGGAGGAGCTTCAGCGTCTCCATCGCCTGGAGGCTCCCGATGATCCCCGGGAGCACCCCGAGGACCCCCCCCTCGGCGCAGGAAGGGACGAGGCCCGGCGGCGGGGGCTCGGGGTAGAGACAGCGGTAGCAGGGGCCGGCGCGGGCGTCGAAGACCGTGACCTGCCCCTCGAAGCGGTAGATGGAGCCGTAGACCACCGGCTTACGGAGCAGCACGGCGGCATCGTTGACCAGATAGCGCGTGGGGAAGTTGTCCGTCCCGTCGACGATGACATCGTAGCCGGAGAGCACTTCGAAGGCGCTGGCGCTGGTGAGCCGCCCCTCGTGCCGGACGATGCTGACCTCCGGGTTGAGCGCCTGGAGCCTCCGCTCGGCGGCCTCGACCTTGGGGGTCCCCACATCCGAGGTCGTGTAGAGGATCTGGCGCTGGAGGTTGCTCTCGTCGACCTGGTCGAAGTCGACGAGGCCGAGCTTCCCCACCCCGGCTGCCGCGAGGTAGAGGGCGACGGGGCTGCCGAGCCCCCCGGCGCCGACGAGGAGCACCTTGGCCCCGAGGAGCTTGCGCTGGCCGGCGGTCCCGACCTCGGGGAGGAGCAGCTGCCGGCTGTAGCGCTTGAGCTGCTCCCGGCTGAGCGGACGGGGGCCGGTCGGGGGAGGGGCGCGGGAGAGCCGGCTGAGCGAAGGATAGGCCACGGCCCCCGGAGTTCCCCCAGCGATGGAGGGGATGATGCGTAGCGTGTCCCCGTTCCGGACCGGGGTGCTCTCCCGGCCGAGGTAACGGACGTCCTCGTCGTTGAGGTAGACGGAGACGAAGCTGCGGAGCTTGCCGTCCTCGGTGAAGAGGTGGCGCTGGAGGCCTCCGAAGCGGCGAGCGAGGGCCCCGAGCGCTTCGCCGACGGTGGCGCCTTCCACCCCCACGCGGCTCGCCCCCTCGGTGAAGCTCCGCAGGGCGGTGGGGATCTCGACCTGGACGCTCATGGCACGGCCCGGGGGCCCGGAAGTCCGGGAGAGGGTAAAAGCCGTCGGGGGTGGAAGGTCCGCTCTTCCGGGTCGAGCTCGAAGGCCCCGGCTCCCGTGATGCCCTGCCGTGCCACGGCCAGGACGACGTAGGCGTAGCCGGGCCAGGCGTGCTCCCGGTCGTACTCGCTCGGACGGGCGGGATGGTCCGGGTGGGAGTGGTAGAAGCCCGAGATCGACTCGGGGCCTCCCTCCAGCGACCTCTCCAGGGCCAGGACCTCCGGGGCCGGGATGACGAAGCGGTGCGTCCGCTCCTCGCTCCTCGCGTTCGCCGCCCGGACGATCCGGACGACCGTCCGGACCGGGCCGGGGGAGCCGTCCCAGGGTCCGAGGAGGAAGCCGCAGCATTCCTCCGGATAGCTCTCCCGCGCGTGCGCGTACGCGTCGGAGGCGGCCTCGGGGGTCCAGCGGAGCTCCTCGAAGGCCGCCCGACCCCCGCTCATCGGCTGGGCACCGGACGGAGGCGCGGCGAGAGGTAGCGGTCCCCGCCATCGGGAAGGAGGGTGACGACCACCCCCTGCTCGAGCTCCCTGGCCAGCTCCATCGCCACGGCCACGGCGGCCCCGGAGGAGGTCCCCGCGAACAGCCCCTCCTCCCGAGCGAGCCGGCGGGCCATGGCGAGGGCCTCCTCGGTGGGGACCTCCCGCAGCTCATCGACGAGCGTGGGATCGTAGGTCCCCGGGACACTGCTCGTGGGGAGGTGCTTCAACCCCTCGATCCCGTGCATCGGTCCGTCGGGCACGACCCCCACTACGCGGACCGACGGGTTGCGCTCCTTGAGGAAGCGTCCCACGCCGCTGATCGTCCCGCCCGTGCCGATGCCGGCCACGAAGTGGGTGATCACCCCCGACGTGTCCCGCCAGATCTCCGGCCCGGTCGTCTCGTAGTGGGCGAGGGGGTTCGCAGGGTTGTTGTACTGGTCCGGGTAGTAGTACCGCTCCGGCTCCGCCTCGGCCATCTCCCGGGCGACGCGCTGGGCCCCGTCGGTCCCTTCCAGCGGATCGGTGAAGACCAGGCTGGCGCCGTAGGCCTCGAGCCGGGCGAGCCGCTCCGGTCCCACGTTGGAGGGGACCACGATCCGGACCGGGAAGCCCCAGATGGCGCCCAGGAAGGCGTAGGCGATCCCCGTGTTCCCGCTGGAGGCATCGAGCAGGACCTTGCCGGGGGGAAGCCTTCCTTCGCGCTGGGCCGCCTCCACGATGGAGAGCGCGGCCCGGTCCTTGACCGAGCCGCCGGGGTTGAAGAACTCCGCCTTCGCCCAGAGCTCGACCCCGCGGGGGAGCTCCGAGCCGATGTGGCAGAGCCTCACCAGCGGCGTGTTGCCGATCCGGGAGGCGGCATTGCCGTGGCTCTCCCCCCGGCCGGCCGGGAGCGGGCTGGGGACGGGGGGATTCCCGGGGGAGGGGGTGCTGGACATGTTCACCTGGGGGGACCCGGATCCTTCCCCGCGATCAGGCGGGGAGGATCTGGATGAGATGCTGACAGGCCGTGCCCCCGTGCGAGATGGAGGTCCCGAGCTTCATCTCCGTGGGACCGATCAACCGCTCGAGCAGCCTTCGGTCGAAGACCTCGCAGAGGAGATGCGGGTGGGAGACGGCGGTGGCGCGGAAGACGCAGTTGTGGCGAATGAGCTGAGGGGCTCCGTCGCGCTCGATGACCTCCACCTTCTGACCGAGCTGGTCAAGCAGCTGGGCGGCGAGTTGCAGCCGCTTCCTCGGATCGTCCGTGCGCGCGAGCACTGGGGCCTTCTCCAAGAGCCGGTCGGCGAGGAGGTCGGCCGCGCGCAGGAAGAGGATCGAGAGGTATCCCTCTCCCCGGTCCTCCACCGCCGCGTCGATGACGGAGTTGAGCAGGAGCTCGTAGCGGCGGGGGAAGAGCTCCTGGCCCTCCTGGGTGAGCTGGAAGCGCTTGCGGGGTCGGCCGACGCCCTCCCGGTGGAAGCTCGAGGCCACCACCCCCTGCCGGACGAGCCGCTCGAGGTGGGTCCGGACCGCGCTCTCCTGGATGTGGAGCCGGGCCGAGATCTCTCCGGCCGTCCGGGAACCGAGGGTGAGCTCGTCCAGGATCCTCCCCTTGGTCCCGGGGCCGAGGAGAAGGTCCGCGGCGGATCCCATGCGCTGCTCCCGGCCTGGGAGTCCGCCCTGCCTATTTGTATCCGATTGGCTCGCCGGGCCCGGCCGCCTCCCTTCCGGGGCTCGCCGGTTTATATACGCGGAACCGGTCCAATCTCCCGTCCATGACAGGCGAGCATACCCTGGAGATCCGCGACCTCCACGCGTCGGTGGCGGGCAAGGAGATCCTCAAGGGGGTCAACCTGACCCTGAAGAGCGGGGAGCTCGTCGCGCTCATGGGCCCGAATGGTTCGGGGAAGAGCACCCTCGCTTACGCGCTCGCGGGCCACCCCAAGTACACCATCACCCGCGGGAGCGTCAAGCTCGACGGGAAGGACCTCCTGGCGATGACCCCGGACGCTCGAGCCCGGGCAGGGCTCTTCCTGGGTTTCCAGTACCCGGTGGAGGTCTCGGGGGTCTCGCTCTCCAAGTTCCTCTGGACGGCCTACACGCAGCGGCCCGGGAACGAGGAGCCCGACAGCGACAAGTTCGGTGAGGAGCTCAACCAGCACCTGGGCTACCTGGGGCTCGACAGCTCCTTCCTCAAGCGTCCCCTCAACGAGGGCTTCTCCGGCGGGGAGAAGAAGCGGACCGAGGTGCTCCAGATGGCCACGCTCCACCCGGTCTTCTCCATCCTCGACGAGCCGGACAGCGGACTCGACATCGACGCCATCCGCTCGGTGGGGGAGACCGTGGCGAAGCTCAACCTTCCCGGGACCGGCATCCTGGTCATCACGCACTACCAGCGGATCCTCAAGTACATCCGCCCCGACCGCGTCCACGTGATGGTGGAAGGGGTGATCGCGCTCTCCGGCGGCCGCGAGCTCGCCGAGGAGCTCGAGGGCAAGGGGTACGACTGGGTCAAGATCGGGGTGGCGCCGACCCCTCCTTCGAGCACGTAGGCGTCCCATGGTCGGGAAGTCCCGGACCCCGGCCGGCGCCTTCCCCTCCCGCACCCGGGAGAGTGCCATGGGCCCCTGGGTGGCGGGGTGCCGGAAGGACTTCCCCCTCCTCTCCCGGAGCGTACGGGGCCATCCCCTGGTCTACCTCGACACCGCCGCCACGAGCCAGAAGCCCGTCCCCGTCATCGAGGCGGAGGACGCGTACTACCGGCGGCTGAACGCCAACGTCCACCGGGGCGTCTACGAGCTCAGCGAGGAGGCCACCGATGCCTACGAGAACGCCCGGGCCCGCGTGGCCCGCTTCCTCCATGCCCGGTCCCCGGAGGAGGTGGTCTTCGTGCGCGGCACCACGGAGGCGCTCAACCTGGTCTCCACGAGCCTCGCCCGGGGCCTCCTCAGCCGGGGGGACCGGGTGCTCCTCACGGAGATGGAGCACCACTCCAATGTCGTCCCCTGGCAGCTCGTCGCCCGGGACTTCGACCTCAAGCTCGATTACGTGGGGATCACGGCAGAGGGCCGGCTCGATCCGGCCTCCCTCGAAGAGAAGCTCGCCCGCGGCCTCAAGGTCTTCTCCTTCACGCACGTTTCGAACGTGCTGGGGACCGTGAACCCCGTCGCCGAGCTCTCCCGCCGGGCGCACGAGGTGGGCGCGCTGAGCGTGCTCGACGCCGCCCAGTCGGCCCCACATCTCCCCCTCGACGTGCAGAAGCTCGGGGTGGACCTCCTCGCCTTCTCCGGGCACAAGGCGCTCGGGCCCATGGGGATCGGGGTCCTCTGGGGAAGGCGCGAACTGCTCGGGAAGCTCCCCCCGTACCAGGGAGGGGGGGAGATGATCGACGAGGTGAACAAGGAGCGCTCGACCTTCCGCGACCCGCCGCTCCGTTTCGAGGCCGGGACGCCCAACGTCGCGGGGGCCATCGGGCTCTCCGCCGCGCTAGACTATCTTGAGGGCCTGGGATGGGAGGCGCTCGCGCGCCACGAGCAGGCGCTCCTCCGGGAGGCCTGGGAAGGGCTCGAGCGGATCGCCGGGGAGGAGGTCCGGCTCTTCGGGCCGCCCGTCGGGCCCGAGCACGTGGGAGCGCTCTCCTTTGCTCTCAAGGGGGCCCACCCCCACGACATCGCGAGCCTCCTCGACGCGGAGGGGGTCTGCGTCCGGGCGGGGCATCACTGCGCGCAGCTGGTGATGCGCCATTACGGCGTTCCGGCGCTCACCCGGGCGAGCTATGGCCCCTACAACGATACCGGGGACAACCAGCGTTTCCTCTCGGCGATGGAGAAGGTCTATCGCCTTTTCTCGAAGGGCTGAGGCGCCCTCCATCGGCGGGCTTGTAGGCGCCAGCGCAAGCGAGGAATTAAATAGCGTTCTGTGTTGAAAAGGACGAGGCCGACAGCATGGCTCAGAACGCCGTTCAGGAGCTCACTCCCCTGGACTACACACGTTACGATTTCAAGAACCCCGAGACCTACAAGGTCCGGACGGTTCGCGGCCTCTCCGAGGAGATCGTCCGCCAGATCTCCCGGCTCAAGAACGAGCCGGAGTGGATGCTGGAGTACCGGCTGCGCGCCTACCGTCACTTCCTGGACCGGCCCATGCCCGACTGGGGACCGGACCTCTCCGAGCTCGACTTCGACAGCTATACCTTCTACGCGAACCCCCTCGCCGAGGGGGAGACCAAGAAGCGCTGGGAGGACCTCCCCTCCGACATCCGCAACACCTTCGAGCGGCTGGGCATCCCCAAGGCCGAGCGCGAGTTCTTCGCCGGGGTCGGCGCCCAGTACGACAGCGGCACGGTCTACCACAAGATCCGCGAGGACCTCTCGAAGAAGGGGGTCATCTTCTGCGACACCGACACCGCGCTCCGCGAGCATCCGGAGATCCTGCGCAAGTACTTCGGGAAGATCGTCCCCTACAACGACAACAAGTTCTCCGCTCTCAACAGCGCCGTCTGGTCGGGCGGGAGCTTCGTCTACGTCCCCCCGGGGGTCGATGCCGGTATCCCGCTGCAGGCCTACTTCCGCATCAACGCCAAGGCCATCGGCCAGTTCGAGCGGACGCTCATCATCGCCGACAAGGGGGCCAAGGTCCACTACATCGAGGGTTGCACGGCCCCGATCTACTCGGAGAACTCGCTCCACGCCGCCGTGGTGGAGGTGGTGGCCGAGCCCTCCGCCAAGGTCCGCTACACCACGGTGCAGAACTGGTCGAAGAACGTCTACAACCTCGTCACCAAGCGGGCGGTCGCCTATGACGATGCCCTGGTGGAGTGGGTGGACGGGAACATGGGCAGCCGGATCACGATGAAGTACCCGTCCGTCTATCTACGCGGGCGCGGGGCCCGGGCCGATATCCTCTCCGTCGCGTTCGCCTCGGAGGGCCAGACCATCGATTCCGGGGCCAAGGCGGTCCACTCCGCCCCCGACACCTCCAGCAAGATCGTCTCGAAGTCCATCGCCATCCGGGGGGGCCGGACCTCGTACCGCGGGCTCCTCCACGTGGCCAAGGGCGCCACCGGGGTGAAGGCTGCGGTCCGCTGCGACGCACTCCTGCCGGACGCGGTGAGCCGCTCGGACACCTACCCCTACAACGAGATCCACGAGGAGGACGCCACCATCACCCACGAGGCGGTGGTGGGGAAGATCGGCGAGGAGCAGATCTTCTACCTGATGAGCCGGGGGTTGAAGGAGTCCGACGCCATCCACCTGATCCTCATGGGGTTCCTCGCCGAGTTCTCCAAGGAGTTGCCCGTGGACTAC
>JAKATE010000031.1 GCA_021828085.1 Thermoplasmata archaeon
TCCTGACACGGGAGCCATCAACCTATCTCTTCCCACCACCGGATCCCGTCGGACCCCCCGGTCCGTCAGCTTTTTTTACCTTCCTCGCGCCTGTCCCGGGCGATGGCCGAGCAGAAGAACCGCGGTTTTCAGTCCGCTGCGGGTCTCATCCAGTACTACGACATGGAGGAGACCAAGTCGCTCAAGATCCCCCCCGAGGTCGTGGTGGCGATGGGGCTCATCGCGGCCTTCGTGGTCGAGATCCTCCGCTGGAAGTACTCGTAGGCGCCTGAGCGCGCCCCCCCAGCTCCCTGACCCCTCTCCAGCCACGTCCTACCTGAAACGTGGCCCGGGCCCCGCACTCGGGGGCCTCGGACCCCGTCGACCTCTGCGGGAGTTCAGCTGGCGAGGAAGCCCTTCGACCTCAGGTGGCCGAGGATCGTGTCAGCGCAGGTGGTGATGGGTGCGGTGCCGGTGTCGACCACCAGGTCAGCGCTCGTCGGCTCCTCGAACGGGTCGTCCACGCCGGTCATCTGCTTGACCTGTCCCGCGCGGTTGGCCTTGTAGAGCCCCTTCACGTCGCGCTGCTGGCAGACCTCGAGCGGAGCGCGCAGGTACACCTCGGTGTACCGCTCCCCGATCGACGCCCTCGCCGCCTGGCGGGAGGTCTCGTACGGCGTGATGAGCGCGACGATGACCGCGACCCCGTTCCTGGAGAGGACCCTGGCCACGTAGCTCACCCGGTGCGCATGGGTCTCCCGGTCCTTCCGGCTGAACCCGAGCTCGGGGGAGAGCCCCTTGCGGACCTCGTCGCCGTCCAGGATCTCGACCTTCCAACCCTTCCCTCGCAGGTGCTCGGAGAGGTGCTTCGAGAGCGTGGACTTTCCGGAGCCGGAGAGCCCTTCCATCCACAGGACGAAGCCCGGGTGGCCGTTCGGTTGGGCGGAGTGCGAGGCGGCGTGCGGTTGCGTGTCCGAGGTCATTTGGGGACCCAAGCATCGATGGGCTTCCCTTGCATAAAGCTCGGGGGGGTCTCCCCCAGGAGCCGCAGGAGCGTCGGAGCGACGTTGAGGATGTCCTCCCGTTCCCCGTGCCGTCCTCCCGCAGGGAAGGTCCGCCGGGGGTCCGCGAGAGCGTAGACGCCGTCCCAGCCGTGCACGGCGTCGTCCGGCCCGGTGTCGTTCTCGCTGAGGAAGAGCTTCCCGTGCCCCACGGTTCCCGCCGAGCGCCAGGCCAGGTCCCCGAAGTACGCCATCAGGTCCGGAGCGTCGCCCCGGACGCTGCGGTAGGCGTCCTTCGGACGGGTCACCCGCACACCCAGGGGGCTTCCGTCGGGCCGCCTCACCTGGGAGAGCTCCGCGCGCAGACGCGACTCGAGCTCGGGGACATCGGAGGCTTTGACGCGCCCCTGCGGTTCGCGACCCTTGACGTTGAAGAACAGCCGGGCGTAGTAGCCCCCTGCGCCCCAGACCGAGGTCCGCTTCCAGTCCACGGTGCAAGCTTCCAGGGGCGTGCCGGGGGCCGTAGGCTTCCCCTTCAGGCTGAGCAGGCCCCGCTCGAGGAGCCACTCGTTGATGCAGAAGCACCCTTCCATCGCCTTCGAGCCGTGGTCGCTGGCCACGAGCACGAGGCTCTCCGGAGCCACGAGCTCGAGGAAGGCGCCGATCTCCTGGTCGAGCTGCGCGTAGTAGCGCTCCCCGATGCCCTGGAAGGGGCCCTTCGGGTCGTAGGAGGGGTGGGTCGGGTCGAAGTACTTCCAGAAGGCGTGGTGGAACCGGTCCGGACCGATGTCGTGGAGGGCGAAGAGGTCCCACGGTCCCCGCCGGTAGACGTCCCGGGCGATCGCCCAGCGCTGACGCGTCATGGCCAGGAGCTCCTCGAAGAGCTTCTCGCGCTGGTCGTGGCGGAACTCCACGTCGAAGACGAAGGGGGCGCCGGCCACCCGCTCGAGCTCGGCGCGCAGCGAGGCCGGGTACACCGGGTCGGGGGCGTTGTCGGGGGTCAGGAAGTCGGAGACATAGACCCCGTTCACGGGCGGGGGAGGGTAGCCCGGGGGCATGCCCAGGACGGCGACCTTCCGTCCGCGGCGCGACAGGAGGTCCCAGATGGGGGCCGTCTGGAGCGTCGAGGGGGTCGGGGTGTACTGGTCGAAGTAGGTGCCCGGCCGGCGGTGGCGGAAGCCGTAGACGCCCAGCGTCCCCGGGTCCACGCCGCTGAAGAAGACCGCCCAGGCGGGCACGGTGATGGGCGGCTCGCAGGTGCGCAGGGGCCCCCACGTGGCGTGCCCGAGGAGCTTCCTCAGGTTGGGCATGTGCGGGAGGAACCGGTCGAACAGGAGCTCCGGCGGTACCGAATCGAGCCCCAGGACGACGACCGAAGGCATCTCGACCCGAGCTCCCTCGCTCTCCGTTCGAGCCCGCGGTACATATAGCGCGTGCGGCCATCCTCGGGAACGCTGACGGACGAAGGAAGATGCGCATCCTCCGGCTCAACGACTGGACAGGACCTCCGGGGGGCGCCGAGTCGTACGTGACGGCCGTCGCCCGGTCGCTCGAAGAGGAGGGCCATCCGCAGCGCACGATCAGCCTGACCGATGCGCCCTCCGTCTCCGAATACCGGGCCGAGCCGTGGGAGCGGATCGTCCCGCTCCGACCGATGGGACCCCGCCGGCTCGCGGAGGACCTTGGCGCCGAGCCCCGGGAGTTCGGGCGCGTGGTCGAGGCGATCGACGAGTTCCGACCGGAGATCGTGCACCTCCACCACTACGACAGCTGGTTCGTTCCCTTCGCACGGCTCCTCCGCGCCTCGAAGGTCCCTCTCGTGATGACCGCCCACGACGCGAAGCTGGTCTGCCCCATCGGGACCCTGGTGCTCCCCGACGGGGGCCTCTGCACGGGTCGGATCCTTCCCCGGTGCCAGTTCACCGGATGCGCGGTGGGCCTGGGCCTCGGGTACAAGCTCACGCAGGACCGTTTCTTCCGCACGTACGTCGCCCCCCGCGTGCGGCTCTACCTCGCCCCCAGCCGGGCCGCGGGCGAGTTCCTGGAACGCCACGGGCTGTCTCCGGTCCAGGTGCTTCCCCCCTTCATCGAGGTCCCTCCGGCGGTGGAGAGCTCCCCGCCGCCCCTTCCCGAGGGGCCGCCCACGCTGGGATTCCTCGGACGCCTCGAGACGTACAAGGGGCCGTTCACCCTCCTCGAGGCGTTCCTGCGGGCCCGAGAGCGCGTGCCGGGGCTCCGGCTTATCCTCGCGGGCCGGGGGCCTGCGGAGGCCCGCCTTCGAGAGGAGATCCGCCGCCACGGGCGCGAGGTCGAGGCGGCCGTCGAGCTCCCCGGATGGGTGAGCGGCGCGGCCAAGGAGACGTTCTTCTCACGGATCCACGTGCTCGCCGTGCCGTCCGAGGGGTACGAGAACTTCGGGCTCATCGGACTGGAGGCGTTCGTCCGGGGTCGCCCGGCGCTCGGGAGCCGTCTCGGAGGCATCCCCGACTGGCTCGAGCACGAAGGGCAGGGGCTGCTCCTCCCTCCGGGGGACGTCCGCGCGTGGACCGAAGGTCTGGTGGCGGCCTTCAGCGACCGGGCAAGGCTGGCCAGGTGGGGAGAGGCGGCCCGTCGTCGCTACCACGAGCGCTTCCGGCCCGAGGTCCATCTGCGGGGATTGCTCGCGGCCTACGAGCGGGTGTTGAGCGGCCAGGGCCCGCCCCAGGGTCCGGCGCCCGTGGGACCCGCGTAGCGGGGCTACGACGCGGTTCGGGAGGCGCCCCGTGAGGCCGGGGGGGCGGTCGCGGCGGCGCTCGCGGCGGCCGCAGGAGTGGGGGTCGCTGCCGGAAGGGCGGCAGGGGTCTGGGCGACGGGGCGCCCATCCAGGGGCTTCGACTGGGAGAGCAGCGTCGCCAGGTAGGCGGAGAAGAGGGAGGTCGCCCCTCCGTCCGAGCCTCCACCGGTGACCAGGAACTCCGGGGTGATCTTCACGTTGTCCTGGCCGATGCGGTCGATCACCTGGATGAGGGCGACCTTGTCCGGGCCGAGCACGATGGTCTGCGCCTGGTAGGCGCGCGCCTTGGCCTCTCCCACGGCGACGGTGGCCTGCGCCTCCCCCTGCGCCTTGTTGACCGTGGAGTCCCGGATCCCCTCCGACTGCGCCACGAGCGCCTTGGCATTGTTCTCCTGGATCGTCACGTTGAGCTGCGCCTGGACGACCTCCGGTTGCTTGTCGGCCATCGCGGTCTGCTTGGCCACGTCGATCCGCTTCTGCTCGGCCAGGGCCTGCTGCTCGAACTGGGTCTGCTGCTGGACCGCGATCTCCCGGTTGGTCTGCGTCTCCAGGAGCGACTTGTCCACCTCGATCCAGGAGATGAGCAGGTTCGGGCACTCGACGTAGTACTTGCTGAACGCGTCGCGCGCCTTCTGCAGGGCCTCCTGCTGGAGGTCGATCCGGCTCTGGAAGAAGTCCAGCGCCTTGCGGTTCCCCGCGCTGTTGCGGAACTCCGCGTCGATGAGCGGGTGGATGATCTGCTGGATGAGGTTGAAGACGCTCCCGAAACGGGCGATGACGAACGCCGCGTTCTGCGGGAGGATCCGGATGACGACGCGGACGTCCACCTCCAGGATGAACCCGTCCTTCGAGGTCACCTCGAGCTGGCCGAAATTGAAGAACTCGCTCCCCTTCTCGGTGTCCGAGGCGTCCTGGTACGGGTAGTTCGAGGTGCTGGTGGTGGGGGCGGCCGGGTTCCGCGACATCTTCACCTGGGCGGCGGGGCCTTCTTCGCTCGCCCAGTCGATCATGATGGCCGAGGTGGGGACCAGGTACGCGCTGTAGGCCACCGTGTTCAGGTTGTACTCTCCCGGGGCGAGCGGGTTCTGCAGGATCCCTCTCCGCGCCTTGTCCGTGACGAGCAGGTTCTCGACCTGCTTGGTGATCTCCTCATCGAACAGCGGGTCGGAGGAGACCGGGGTGGGCCGCATGTCGGAGCGCTGGAGCTCCTCGCCGACGTTGGACCGGAGGACCGAGACGAACCCCGGGGGGACCTCGTAGACGTCCACCACGCTCACGTTGACGAGCAGGGGGTTGAGGTAGTACTTCCCGGCCTGGAGGGTCCCCAGCTGGGGGCCCCGGAAACCTCCGCTGTCGATGAACGCCTGACCATCCTGGTAGGAGTTGTGGAACCGGGCCTTCGGGTTCACCGTGCGGTCGACGGTGGGCTCGGGCGCCACCAGGAACCGGGAGGGGAGCGGCTGGCCGTCCAGGACCGTCACGATCCCGAGCTTCCCCGTGGCGATCCGGGCGGCGGTGCCGGCCTTCACCACGAACGCGCGGGTGTTGATGCGGTACTTTCCCGGCCGCAGGATGCCGATCTGAGGGCCCTTGGCGCCCCCGTTGTCGAAGAACTTCTCCGCGTCCTGGAACTGGTTGCACTCCACCTCGTCCCCCAGGATGCGGCCCTTCGGGAGCGGGAGCCCGTCGATGGCCTCGACCATCCCCACCTGGTCCTCTCCGACCTCGATGTTCGGGACCTTCTCGACCTTCCAGATGACGGGCATCCGGAAGTACAGGCCCGGCACGAGCATCGTCGCCTGGACCCCGACCTCGCCGTGACGGGCGATGACCTGACCGGGAGGCATGCGCTTCCCCCCCATCTTGCGGGTGACGACCCCGTTCTCGTTCTGTCCGATGAGGTAGATCCCCCGCGTCAGGAACAGCACGACCACGAGCGCGACAACGAGGATGATCACCCAGTAGACGACGTCCAGCCCCAAGAGATCGGTCATGTTTGCCTCACGGGGACCCGCCCACGCGGGTCGCGCGCGGGCTCACGAGGGAAAGTCCCTCGGATCCCGCTCGGTTCTTGACTGGACCGAGCAATCGGATACCCAATGCAATGGACGGGAGATACGGGTTCTTCTATCTTTCGAAGCGAACAGGGGGGTCTGGATGGGCCCCGGAGGCCCTTCCGACCCGTCCCCGCGCTCAGCTCGCGCGGGTCCGTCGGCGGTCGAGCTCGGTGGAGAGGATCCGCCGAAGCTCGTTGGCCTGGTCCTCCCAGGTCCACTTGAAGAAGGTCGACCTCGCCCGCTCCCCCATGGCCCTCGCTTCCTGGGGATGGTCCGCGACCCACTCGAGCGCGTGGACGAGGGCTTTCGCATCCCCCGCGGGGATCTCGACGTAGTCGGTCCCGGGGACCCCGCGGTCCACGGACGATTCCGCGGTGGTGATGATCGGAAGGCCGAGCCCCGCAGCCTCGGGGAGGGGCAGGGGCGACCCCTCGTACCTCGTCGGGAACGCGAAGACGTCGGAAGCGGCCATCATCTGGCGCTTCGTCGGCCCGTCGATGAACCCGTAGCCGATCTCAAGGGCGCTGCGGGTCTTCGAGTTCCCCGCGTTGAGGATGGTCCACGGCTTTCCGCTCGCCTGGAGCATCTCGACGCTCTTGCGAAGCACGTCGAGGCCTTTGCGGTACCAGTCCACGCCCACGAACGAGGCGTAGTGCCGTCCCTCCTCCAGCCCGAGGGCCTTCCTTGCCGCGGCCCGCTCCTCAGGAGTGACCGGGGGCACCGGCGTGGCGCCGTTCGGCAGGACGTAGATCGCCTCGAGAGGGAGCCCGTACAGCTCGTGGATGTCGTCCTTGTTCCGCTTCGAGGCGGCGATGACCACGTCCGCCCGCTTCAGGTGCGACCTTTCGAACGGGGGGATCAGCATGCGCTCCAACGACAAGCCGAGCCGTCCTCGGAGCCCCTCCCGGTTCGCGTAGTCGAAGTACCGGGGGGCGACGCCCTGGACCCAGTCTACGCCGAGGACCCCCTTCCGGCGCCCGCGCTCGAACATCCCCCCGCCTCCCAGGTCGCCGCTCGAGATCATCGCGTCGAAGGAGCTGTCGAGCGCGTTGCCGACCTTCCGCGGGAACTCCCAGCTTCCGAGCCGCGAGTTCCGGGCCTCCATCGGGGAACGTACCGCCTGGACCTCGATCCCTTCCCAGGGGTCCCGAAGCGCCACGGTGGCCTCCGGCACGAAGGCCACCACCTTGTCCCCCTTCGCCGCGAGGAAGCGCAGGACCTCGCGAAGGAGGCGGGTGTGGCTCCAGGTGGGGTCGGAGGGATGGGAGTGGAAGAGCGCCCCAATCTTCATGGCTCGGCCGTCCCCGAGAGCACCCGTCGCGCAGCCGGCACCCCGTAGATAAGGCGGGCGGGGCCCTCTGCCCTCCCTCGCGAGCCGGACGACCTTCCCCTCAAGGGGAAGCTCCGAGGACCTTCGTCCTCAGGACTTCGGCCAGCGTCGCGGCGTTCTTCCGCGCGTCGAAGAGCTTCACGGCCCGCCGATGGCCCGCTTCGCCCAACCGTGACCGGAGCGCGGGAGCCGTGGCGAGCCGGTCCACCGCGGCCGCGAGGGCCGTCGGGTCGTCCGGGGTGACGAGCAGCCCCGTCGTCCCCTCTTCGATGACCTCCGGGAGGGCGCCGGTCCGGGACCCGATCGCCGGCAGGCCGCAGGCCATGCTCTCGACGACGAACTGGGAGAACTGCTCCCGCCACTGGTCGGTGGGGATGGAGGGGGCGACCGCGATGTCGCTCCCCGCGAGCACCTTCGAACGGAGCTCCGCGTGGGGGACCCACCCCCAGAGCTCCACCCGGCGCTCGACCCCGAGGTCGCGCGCCCGCCGGGCGACGCGCTTCTCCTCGCCCGTCCCCACGACGTGGAGCTTCACCCGGGCGTCCATCGCCGGGAGAGCTTCGAGCAGGGTGTAGATCCCCTTGAAGAAACCGAGGCGGCCCACGAAGGTGAGGACGACCTCCTCCGCTCCGGCCCCGAGCGCCTTGCGGGAGGCCTCCCGCTCGGGAGCGCTGGGCGGGCGGAACTCCGACACGTCGATCCCGCAGTAGACGAGCGTCCTCCTCTCGCGGGAGACCCCCATCCGGTCGAGCGCGGCCTCCGCGCTCGCGGTGAAGGGCACGAAATGGTCCGCCCCGTCGAGGACCGCGCGGTAGTGCTGCGCGAGCGGCCGGTCCTCCGGCCAGTTGAACGGGATGTTCTCCCAGACCTGGACGACCACCTTGGCCCGGGGCTTGTGCTTCAGGCACTGGTAGCTCGTCGGATGCCCGAAGTCGACGGGGAAGAGGACGTCCGAGTCCCGGACCGCCTTGTCGAACCCCACGAGGTACTCGTGGTAGTACCGGTAGGAGGAGACCTGGCCGATCAGGTACCCTCCGGCCATCGTCCGGCTGATCCGGCCGGCGATGGGAGGCACGGGCAGGCGGCGCACCGGCATCGGCACCTCCCGGTCCGTGTACGACGTCCGTCGCGCCCCGAGAAGCTCGGGGTCGAACCCGTGCTCCTTCAGGTGCGCGTAGATCTGCAGCTCGGAGAGGTTCGCGAGCTGGGTGCCGCGTATCACGGTGACCCGCGGGCGTCGCGCGGCCCCTGCCCCGAGATCCTCCACGTCCTTCCCTCTCCCGTTCCTATGACCCGATCGACCGTTGTTCGCGCACCCGGGGGTCCTACCCCTTCAGGATGCCTCGGGCCTCCAGCTCCTGGTGCGCCGCCTTCACGTGGTCCTCGGCGGTGTGCTCGCGGCTCCAGGCGTGGAGCTCCGCGAGCCCGTCCCGCAGGTTCACCTTCGGCTCGTACCCCAACAGCTGTCGGGACCGGGTCAGGTCGGCCGTGCAGTGGCGGACGTCCCCCGGGCGGAACTTGTTGGGTTGGTCGAGAGGAAGTTCCCGGCCCTCGAGCTCCATCAGGATGCGGGCGACCTCCCGCACGGAGCTCGCCTTCCCCGACGCGAGGTTCACCGCCTGGCCCACCGCTTGCGGGCGCTCCATGGCGAGGAGGAGCCCTGCGACGATGTCGTGGACGGAGACGAAGTCACGGGTCTGGAGCCCGTCCTCGTAGACGATGGGGGCGTGGCCGTGCCGGATCTGCGCCAGGAAGATCGCCGTGAGCCCCGTGTAGGGATTGCTCAGCCCCTGACGGGGCCCGTAGGTGTTGAAGAACCGGCAGGAGACGCTGGGGAGGTCGTAGGCCCGGCCCAGCATGAGCGTGAGCTGTTCCTGCGAGAGCTTCGTCTGGGCGTACACCGTGCTCGGCTGGATCGTCTTGGTCTCCTCGGTCGGCGCGGGGCGCGCCGTCGCCCCGCAGGTCGGGCAGCGCACCTCCCAGTCGTGCTGGAGGAGCTGGGAGTCCGGCCGGAGGTCCGGAGCGATCGGACCGCACTTCGAACAGAGGTAGCGGCCCTCTCCGTAGATCGTGTTGGAGGAGGCCACCACGAACCGCCGCAGACGCACCTTCTGGTCGATGATCCACTGAAGGAGGGTGGCGGTGCCCAGCGTGTTCGTCCGAACGAAGTGGTCCACCTGGTACATGCTCTGGGCCGTCCCGACGGCCGCCGCCAGATGGAAGACCACCTCCGTTCCGGGAAGGACCTTCGCGAGGGTCCCGCGGTCCGCAATGTCCGAGAAATGGTAGGTGGCCTTCGGGTTGAGGTAGTCCGGCCGGGTAGGGTGGACCTGCGGCACCAGGGAGTCCACCACATGGACGCGGTCGCCTCGGGCGACCAGGGCATCGACGAGGTGTCCCCCGATGAACCCCGCTCCACCCGTGACCAGTACCTGCGCCACTCGTCCTCCGCGGCCGCCGACCGAACGGCAGCCCGGGCCCCCTCCGCATGGTCGGTACGGATTAAATGCGCCCCTTCCCCCGCAGGACGGCCCTTCGGCGGTCCTCTCGGGCCTCTCCCCACCCGGGAGGAAGCAGCTCCACCGCGGGCTGGCGCTCCGCGAGCATCTTGGGCACCGCGTCCGGGGGAAGGATCGACAGCCAGGTCTGCGAGCCGAGGCCGTTCACGCGACGGTACTTCCGGACCCAGTCCTCTCCCACCCTTTCCGAAGGGACGGACCCGACGCGTTCCCACTCTCCATCGCTCGACCGCAGCCAGACCACCGCTTCGGCGCTTTCGCGCAGGTTGTCGGCCACGTAGGTGTGGGAAGTCATCCCGAGGGTCCTCGGGAAGGCGCCCCCTGACTCTGCAGGGGACTCGGACCCGGAAGGAGCCGGGGAGAGTGTGACCTGGGGGGTCTCCCCTGCGGGACTTGTCGCAGGCGGCGGTCCGGTGGCGCGGGACGAGGAGGGTGGAGGGTCGAAGGGGAGGAAGGCCAGGGGCAGCGGTCTCTGCGGAGTTGGCCCTTCCCCGGGCCCCCCGGAGGGTCCGCCGTGATCGTCCCCGTCGCCGGAGGCCCCTCCGTGTCGGCGGGACTTCGGGTCCGAGCTATCGGCGAGCGCTTCCAGGCGGGAGAGGCGGAGCACGGGCCGAACCAGCAGCAGGAACGCGAGCGCGATCGTGACCAGGATCACCGTCTCTCCGAAGCTCAGTCCAGGGAACGCCCAGGAGGCCCAGAAGGGCGCGTTGGAGGTCGCAGCGTTGACGGAGATGTTCACGTAGCAGGTCGCGACCGCCCCCAGGACGTCCGTGGCCCGCAGCTCGACCTCGAAGACCCCGACCGAGGTGAACACGTGGGAGGCGTTGCGGACCTGCGAGGTCGCCCCGTCCCCGAAGGACCATGAGAAGTTCACCGGGGCGACCCCCCCGGACTCCGCGGCGTCGAAGCTCACGCTGAGCGGAGAGCTGCCCGTGTTCGGGCTCGCCGCGATGCGCACGTCGAACGCGGGGGGGCTCCCCTGGGACGAGGGGGCATGCGCGCCGACCAGGGGGCAAGCGAGAAGCGTGAGCACGAGAAGAACCCCCAGCGCTGCGAGCGCGGCGACCCTTGGGGCCCCCGCCGGGCGGACCGGGGGAGGACGGACCGCCCGCACGGAGGACCGAGCGCCGGCGCGGTCTCCAAGCCTCTCCACGAAGCTCCCCGACCTGCGACCCGAGAGTTCGGGCCGCGCGACCTTACCACGGAAACGCGGAGGGGTAAGGTGCGCGTGCAGCCGGATTGACCTTCGGGACCCGACCGCTCCCCCCGGGCCTCCACACCCCCCTCCGGGGCCGCGTCCGGGCCCGGGGGAGGTCCGGTTTCTCCTGACCCCGACCCTGACCTGACCGTCAGATCATGGAGAGCAGCGACCGCGCCCGGGCGTCGTAGGAGTGGAGCTCGAGCGCTTTCGCCTGGACGGACGGGGAGAGCGGGGTCGCGGAACGCGCCAGTTCCACGGCGGCCGCGGCCATCTCCTTCGCGCCATCGCGTCCTCGGTCCGGGAAGGTGACCACCTCCTCGGCGATCTCTCCCAGACAGGCGTTCAGGTCCGTGACGGAGTCGGTCACCAGGCGGCATCCCGCGCAGACCGCCTCGAACGGACGGATCGACACCTCCCCGTTCTCCGAGAGATGAAGCGTGGCTCGGCTCGTCCGCAGGTGGCGGGAGTACCCCCAGGGGGGCGCGAAGGACTCCGTCACCTGCAGCGTGGGCATCAGCCGCTGGGCCTCCCGGAGGAAGGTCGTTCGCTTCCCTGCCTTGACCACCCCGACGAAGGAGGCGTCGACGCTCCTCGTCTCGCCCTGCGGCTGGAAGAGCCTGCGGTCGGCCCCGAACGGGAACGTGACGACACGCGAGGAAGGGAAGTCCTCCTTCAGCCAGGCGGACTCCTTCGGTTGGGCGTTGAGGATGAGGTCGTAGCCCCGGTCAAGCGTGCGGTACCGCCCTTGCTCCCGGCCGAGGGGGGTGTCCCAGGCCCAGTACGCGCTCTTTCTCCCAAGCCCCCGGACCCGGAAGGGCACGTTGAGCCACTCCCCCACGAGCACCAGGTCGAAGGGGCCGACGCGGTCGTACTGGCGGGCCGCGTGGCGGAAGGTGGGGTTGAACCAGAACCGCGAGATGCTCGGCAGCCGGTAGGGGATGGTGAAGAGGGCGGAGGACCGGTCCACGTAAACCGGCATCACGTCAACGTCGGGGATGCTCTCCAGCGCCCGCTGCAAGTAGTGGGAAGGGGACCAGGGCGGGAAGTCCCGGAAGAAGAGGATCCGAACCATGCGGGGCCCGCGGACGCTCCTGGGCGGGCGCTGGAGCGGCACCGTCTATAATAGCGCAGGGGAGGACCTTCGATGCCCTCCGAGCGAGGTTCGTTCGCTCAGGCGCCTTGGCGACCTCGCGAGCGCTCTGGGCCGAGGGGATGCGCGCGGTCCAGACGCATCGATCCACGCCCGTTCCCGGGCGACAGCAGCCCGTGTTCCGAACGGTCCGGGCCGAGTGCCCGCGCGCCCATCGCGCAGGGGATGGGGGAGAGTCGACTCGAGTCCCGGACCCGAAGGGCGGGACACCCCGCAACCTTGCCGTGATCAGGGCTCAGGCTTCTGGACCGCCCCGATGCGGGTGCTGCACAGCACACGTCCCTCAGGGTGGGCCTTCAGGAACTCGTCCCACGCGGAGTTGCGGAGCACGTCGTCGGAGACCATCCATCCTCCTGGAACGAGGTGGGACCATCCCCAGTCGAACTCCCACTTCATGTTGGGATAGCCGTGATCGGAGTCGTGGAAGAACAGGTCCACCTTCCCGTCCCCACGGACGGTCAGGAACGACCGGGAATCCCCGACGTGGAGCGTCCATCGGTCCCTGAGGCGGTCCGGGATCCGCCATCCCGGTGACCTTCCCTTCGGGATGTGGATCGTGTCGACCTTCCCCGAGGAGTCGACGAAGCCCTTCGGGTCGTAGGTGGGCAGGTCGACGCTCTCGAGGTGACCTTTCCCGTTCGCGGCGAGTGCGCTCAGGATGTAGGAGGAGGAGACGCCGTGGGCCACGCCGGTCTCCACAAGGCTCTCCGGCCGGTACTTCCGGACGATGGAGTAGAGGAGCATCTCCTTGAACCGGGCGTTGCTCTCCGCGTAGGCGGTCGGGTCGTACAGGTCGACGAGCGTCCTCAGGTCCTCGAGGGAGGGCGCCCCCAGCATGACGCGGAGGCCTCCCGCGGCCTGGAGGTAGAAGCGCATCGCGTCGGCGTTCGCGGCGCGCTTCTCTCCGAGGGGCGAGACGAACCGGAGCGTCCCCGGGCGCGCGCCCCCGACCCCCATGAGCTTCGCGACGGTGCGGAGGATCGCTCCCCGAGGGGACTCCACGGAGCCCTGGAGGAACTCGGGCCACCGGCGGAACATCGTGACGTACGGGTGGGAGAGGGGGTCGATGAGGGTCAGTGGCGCGCGCTCCGGAAGGTCGCCGCCCCTGCCGTCCGCTTCCCCTCGCACCCCGGACGTCACCGGGGACCGTGAGGCCATCTCCGATGCACTGCCCGACCGGCGGTTTAAGGTTTGGGCGGACCGCTCCCTGGAGAGGGCCGCCTGGGCGGTGCCTCCGCAGCGGGCGGCCCAGGACGACACCCCTGGGGGAGGGGCCCCCCTCGGGAGCGCGAGATCGCCCAGGGATCGACCGAAGGAGAAGGGACCCGCAGGTCCCCGCGATCGTCAGTCCAGTTCGTGGTACACCCGGGCGAGCTCGGCCGCCACGTGGGGCTCGCGGTAGCGGCCGAGGACCTCTTCCTCGGGAGGGACCGGACCGGCCGCGAGGGCGGACTCGATCGCCGAGGCCAGCCGTTCGGGCATCCCGGGGTCTTCCTTGCCCTCGCGGGTCACCCTCCGGCAGTCGTACTCGTAGTAGAACACCCCTGGGGCCTTCCCGTAGTCCGTCGTGTAGTTCAGTGCGCGAGGCACGACGAGCCTCGTCCCCCTCGCATAGGCCTCGAAGGCCGCGGCGGGGAACCCTTCGTAGTAGCTGCTGTTGACGTAGACCTGGCTTGAACGGTAGAGGCGGTCGAGCTCCTCGAACGGGATCGGGAACTTCGGCATGGAGAGGGTGTGCCGCTCCTGCACCTTGGGGAGGAGGGAGGCGATCTTGGCGTTCTCCCGGACGAACTCGGGCTGCTGGTGGAGCACCATGGAGACCCGGAGCTTCTGCCGCACGTGGAGCAGGGACTCCAGGAACTGCGCGGGGCCCTTTCGGGGGTGGTTCCCCCCGGTCCAGAGCACGTCCGTGTCGGTCGGCAGCCGTTGGAGCGGAGGGATCTTGAGCGGGAACCGGACGACCCGGGTCTTCTGGAAGGCGCGCTCTCCGAGGATCTCGCGCACCTCCTCGGCGATGGCAGGGTTGATCGCGACGATCCGACGTGCCCGGTCGGCCGCCTTGCGGTAGCGCCAGCAGCCCCATCGGCGGTCCGCCGGGCTCATCGTCCGGTCGAAGAAGGGGTAGAGGATGTGGTAGGTCACGACCGAGACCCCTCGGAAGGCGACCTCGGGCTCCACCGCGTGGTAGAGGTGCTTGCCATCGTAGGAGGAGAGCAGGAACTTCATGGCCGGCAGCACTCGGCCACCGACCCTCGACCCGTATCGACCCTTGACCGCGCGGGCCTCTGCCTGCATCCCCGCCTGGGTCACCGCTCGGGCGCAGTCCTCCGCCACGCGGCTCATGCTACTGGGGTGGTTCCGTTCCAGGAACGTGTAGCGGACCTGCACGTGCACTCCCGGGCCCCGCTACAAGATGAACCCAGCGGTCAAGGGTGACAGGTCCCCGTGAGGGTTCGGAGGACCCAGGGGGGTCGGAAGACCGAGAGGGGGACCCGGGTGATGGACCGGATCCTGACGGTCTGGCGCACCTGCCGAAGGAGGGGGCTACCGTTCCTTGAGGTGGTCGCCGAGCGGTTGATCTGGGCAGGGAGCGGAAGGGGGCCACCCCTACCCGGGCCCACAGTCCGACTCGAGGGCCGGGTCAGAACGCTGAACTCTCACGGAGAGAACGGTGCGGCCCGGGAGCTTCCGGTGGCTCATGCACTGAGGTGAATTGTCCTCCGGGACAGACCCATGGGTAGCTGTCGGAATCCGTACGACGGGTCACGGGAGGCCGATCCGTGAGGTTAACGTCGCGACAGTATACACCCACACATTTCATACACCAATAGTCAGCACAGATACCATATGCCTGCATATGATTTCTACATTAACCATAAACCGGAGCCGACCAGTTCGCGACCCCCCTACATCCCCTCCAACAGAGATTACGGCAGGAGCGCGCCTTAGAATCACAAGATACGAGTTTGTAGACTTGTGTAAAGCTAAACGCGATACACTGCTCGACCTCTTCGAGGGAGGATCGCCCGGAGGCCCTTTCCAGCCATTTTCATGGGCTCATGCGGCTCCCTGTGCCTCCAGCCGTGCTACACCCCCCTCCAGGCCCCCCTCCTCGAGGGTGCCGTATAACAGCAGTTATACGGCAAAACGGCCCCTCGGAGTCTTGAGAAAGACTTTCCAGCATCCGCCAGTAACGTGTCTTGCTTAACTCTAGATAGATTGTATGACAAACGGGCCAAGAATGCATGTCACACGTCCACCTTTCGGCCCTCGTTTGTCCGTTGAACGAGGCTCAGATGTCAGACGCGCACGACCCTTAGGGAGCCGAGCCCGCGCGGGAACTTGCGCCGCTGCGACGTGTGGATCTCATCCACCCCGTGCACGAGGCAGATCGCGGCGACCAGGGTGCCCAACCCCTCGCCCGCCCCCTGCGGACCCGTAAGCAGCTCCCCCGCCTTGCGGCTGGCCTCGGCATCGAGAGGGAGGACGGTCAGGACCCTGCGGACCTCTTCCAGAGCCCGGAGCCTGGCCAGGAACGCCCTTCGGCCCCGTGCGCGGCGCGCGCCGAGGGCGAGTTCGTAGAGGTTCACCTCGGTGGTCGCGAGCTCGGCGCCCCCCGAGAGACCCTCCATCCACGCCCTGGCCCGTTTCCGGCCCAGGAGGAGGTCCTCCAGGAGCGGGGTGTCCAGACACTTCACAGTCGACCCCCCTCGGGAGAGGGGCGCGACCGCCCCCGACCTCGGGTCCCCTTCCCCCTCGGCGAGGCGGGCCCAGCTCCCGCCCAGATGCCGTAGAGCCCCTCGAGCGGGTGCCGTCGGGATAGGAGGCGTTCGATCACCTTCGAGAAACTCTCTCCCCGACGTTTCTCCTTGCGGAGCGACTCGTACACGACCTTGCGGATCATCACCGTCCTAGATCCCATGGGAAGCGATATTCATATGAATATACATATACATAGTCTTTTACGGACCCGACCGCGGCGGATCCTACCACCTAGCGCCTTGCGATCGCGCACCCTCCGCCCTGCCCGGGCATCTTCCCGAAGAAGCCCCCCGGATTCGAGGAGGGTCACGAACGAGCCGGACTCGCAGATCACCCACGTGCCCTCGAAGGGCACTAGGAGCGGGAGGCGGCCCCATGGGGAAGGGAGACCTGCTCACGGGGTGCCGCATCGCACGACGACAGGCCACCCGCGAGGCGGTTGCCCCACCGCGCCCCCAGAAGGTGGGTCCGTCTGGTAGCCGAGATTACGGCGGACCGTGCCCGAACATCGCGGCCCCCTCCTGCTTGCCCGGCCCGTCCCCTCGAGACGCCCCCTTTGAAATCCGACACGGGAGGGGGCCGGCATCGCGCAGGGATGGTGGGGGGGACGGGCCAACTTCTCCCGCCCGTGAGCCCGAACGCAATAGAAG
>JAKATE010000204.1 GCA_021828085.1 Thermoplasmata archaeon
CGTGAGCGGGATCACGACCTTGCGGCCGACCCAGGCCCGGTGGCGCTCGTCCTCGGGGTTCACGGCCACCGCGACGTCGCCGAAGATGGTCTCGGGCCGCGTCGTCGCCACCACGAACCCCTCCCCACGCGCAGCCTCCGCCGGGTCGGCGGAGGGGTAGCGCACGTACCAGAGCTTCCCGTGGGTCTCGGTGGGGATCACCTCAAGGTCGCTGAGCGCGGTCAGGAGCTTCGGGTCCCAGTTGACCATCCGCTCCGCGCGGTACACCAGGCCGTCCCGGTACAGCGACTGGAACGCCGTCCGGACCGCCCGGCAATAGCGGGGGTCCATGGTGTACACGTAGCGGGACCAGTCCATCGAGAGCCCGTGGGCGGTGAGCTGGCGCCGGATGTACTGCTCCTTCTCCTTCCTCCACTCCTCGATCCGGGAGTGCAGCTCCTCCTTCGAGATGCGCGAGACGTTCACGCCCTGCTTCTCCAGGGCCTTCCGGACGGCCATCTGGGTCGCGACTCCGGCGTGGTCCAGGCCCGGCAGGAAGAGCGTCGGGACCCCTTTCATCCGCTGCCACCGGCAGAGGAGGTCCTGCGTCGTCCCTTGCAGGCTGTGCCCGAAGGTCAGGATCCCCGTCACGTTGGGAGGGGGGAACACGATGGTCCAGTGCGGAGCGGCTCCGGGGAGGTCCGGTGCCCGGAAGAGCCCCCGCTCCTCCCAGAAGGTCTGCCACTTCGCCTCGAAGCTCGCCGGATCGTAGCGCTTCGGGAGCTCGGACGCCGGCCCCGGCGGTGCACCTCCTCTCGCGTCGGCCGGTGCCGAAGGGGAGGCGGTCACGGCGGGGGTGGACCCACGGCCCGTCGTCCGTTCCCCAGCCTCTGAGCCGTCGTTCATGCCTGCGTCGCGCTGCGCCCGCCCCAAAGGGCCCAGGCTGCGGTCGCTCCCAAGAGCAGCAGCGCGGTCACCGCCATGGAGGGCACGGCCAAGGCCCTATCATAGTTCTGCCCGAGCTCGTAGAGGACGAGGGGTGCCCCGGCCACCACCAGGCCCGGAAGCACGACGAGGGTGGCCCACCAGGCTCCCGAGTAGAGGTTGGTGACGGGGATCCCGGTCTTCTCGGCGCGATGGAAGAGCACTCCGAGCTCGAAGAAGGCCGCCGCCATCACCGCCGGGAGCTCCGCCGCGGCGAAGAAGATGAAGGGGAGAGGGTCGCCCACGCGGCCCGCCACGAGACCCATGACGAGGAGCGCGGCCAGCACGTAGATGATGAGGATGAGCGAGGCCTTGCCCAGGAGCAGGGTCCTCCGGGGGATGGGCAGGGTCCTCGTGAACGAGAACCCGAGCACCTCCGTCGCGAAGAAGGCCGGTCCGAAGAAGGTCGCGAGCAGCGCGGCCACGGTGACGGCCGCGATCGCGAACCGCTCGGCCGCCGCCGGGGCCGGGTTCTCGATCACGGTCGACAGACCCAGGATGAAGGCGTCCAGCAGCGGGAGGATGATGAGGAAGGCGTACCCCGGGGTCCGGGAGGCGATCCGGAGGTCCTTGTGGAGGATCGCGAGCGAGGGCCGCCCCACGTGAAGGTCCGTCCCCCGCAGATGCGCGCTTCTCGTGCTCCGCGGAGCCGCCAGGGAGAGGTCCACGGGCGCCCGTCGGAGCCATCTCAGCGAGCCCAGGGCGACCAGAATGTAGAGCGCGATCGTCCCCCAGAGCACCGGGTCGGTCAGGAGGTGGTAGGCGTCCAGGTTCGGATAGAGCGCGATCGAAGCGAGGTAGGCGAAGGGGAACGGGTAGACCAGGAGCAGGGTCCGGAAGGCCCCGGGGTTCGCCGATTCCCAGAAGCTCATGAGGTCCAGGATCTGGAGCGAGAAGGCGACGAACGCCGTGATGGCCAGGCTGGGCAGGCTCCAGACCAGCAGGTAGACCCAGCGGAGCGCGAGCGACCCGGGGGTCCCCCCTTCGGCGCCGCTCACCCGGACGATGAAGAACCGGGCGGTGACGAGAGAGATGGCGCAGGAGAGCACGACGGTCACCAGGGTCCCCGGGATCAGGACCAGGCCGGCCAGCGCCGAGCCGGTCACCACGGCCACCGCGAGAGGGAGGTAGATCGCGGCCATGATGGCCGGAGCGTCGAAGATCCGGAGGAAGACGATGAACCCCACCCGCTCCATGTCCTTCTTCGACAGCGGCAGGGTCGAAAGGAGCGGGAACACCCTCGAGCCCAGCAAGGTGGGCGCGACCTGGAGCCCCGTCATCCAGAGGAGCGAGAAGATCAGGAGCATCTCTCCCGCGATGACGCTGGTCGCGTAATCCACGGGGGTGAGCGTGAGACCGAGCGCGCTCTGGGCCCGTAGCCCGATCGCTCCGACCGAGATGACCATGAAGAGAAGGAAGGCGACCATCCCCTTCGACTGAGCCACCCGGCGGCGCGCCTTCTCGGTCGGGTCCCCGCCTCGGCGTTCCTGAAGGGGCGCGGAGGTGTTCCCCTGCTTGAGCGCGTAGATCGACTGGAAGGAGAACTCGTCGTAGACGACCTTCGAGACCCGGAACGCACCGCGCCATCCCAGAGGGCGGGGTGGGAGGAGAGGGGTGACCGTCAGAGCGGAGGCGGGCCCTGGACCTTCGAGGACCGCGCCCTCTCCCGAAGCGGGCGACGGCCCGGTGGGCATCGCGGGGGACGAGGCCGCCATCTCAGACCTTTCCGCTCAGCATCTCCACCGCTCGGGAGACCGCTGATCCTTCGGTGGTCAGGTTGAGGTAGACGTCCTCGAGGGTTGCCTGGGGGAGGGCCACCTGCGTCCGGAGCTCCGAGAGGGTGCCCTCTCCCTGGAGCTTGCCCTGGTCCAAGATGCCCAGGCGGCTGCAGAGCCGCTCGGCCACCTCGACGGTGTGCGTGGAGAAGAGCGCGGCCCTGCCCCCCTCCCGCACGTACGCCGTCAGAAGGTCGCGCATGATGCGTACCGAGCGCGGGTCGAGGTTGTTGAAGGGCTCGTCCAGGACGAGGAGCCGGGGCCGATGGAGGAAGCCGGCCACCAGGAGGATCTTCTGCTTCGTGCCGTTGGAGAGCGTGGCCAGCGGTCGGTCGATGTCCGGTCCGATCTGCAGGGCGCCCACGAGCTCGCGCACGAGCCCACCGTACGCTTCGAACTTGAGCTGCCGGATGGAGGCCACGAACTCCAGGAACTCGCGCGGGGTGAGCGCGTCGTAGAGCAGGGCCGTCTCCGGAACGTACCCCACGAGGGCCTTCACCTCCATGTCCTGGGTCACCGGGTCCAGCCCTGCGACGCGGATCGAC
>JAKATE010000032.1 GCA_021828085.1 Thermoplasmata archaeon
TCCGGAGCATCAATCAGGAGGATCTCCAGGAGGCGCTCGTCCACTTCCAACGGGCAATCGAACTCGACCCGTCCAATGCGGCCGCCCACGCCGGGATCGCGGAGACCCATGGGCTCCTCGGCCCGAACTACCACCATCTGCCCACTTCCGAGTGGCTCGGGGAGACCCTTCGGTTCGCCAAGCGTGCGGTGGAGCTCGATCCGGACCTGGCCGAGGCCCAGGTCGCCCAGAGCCTGGTCTACCTGGCCCGCGATCAGTTTGAGGAGGCGGAACAGGCCCTCTCCACGGCCATCGCCCTCAATCCGAGCCTCGCCGCCGCGCGGATGTACTATGGGAGCCTCCTCGCTGCCCGGGGGCGCCCCGAGGAGGCTCTCAGGGAGTTCGCCCTGGCGGAGGAGCTCGATCCCCTCTCCTCCCTGCCCCTGGCCCAGGAGATCGACCTGCAGACCCTGCTGCAGAGGCTCGACGTGGCCGCGGAGAAGCTGGAGCGCCTGGGAAGAATCGATCACCAGGGGATCCTCTACTGGGACCGGAGGGCCGAGCTCTGCTACCACCGGGGGGACCGGGAAGGGTTCGAGGAGAGCTTCCGGCATTTCGACAAGCTCTTGCCCGGGAGGCCCGAGGCCAAGCTGGCCAAGCCGTTCCTCCTCGCGTGGGCCGGGGAACGCGACCAAGCCCGCAAGCTCCTGCTCGAATTCGAAGCGGGCAACGAGCCCAACCCCCCCTTCCAGCTCATCGCCCGGATCTATCTTTTGCTAGGGGACCTCGACGGATGCTTCCGGTGGCTCACACGCGCGCAGAAGGAGCAGCGGCTCTACCTGACCTACTGGAGGTACAGTCCGGACGCCGCGCCCGTGAGGGCCGACCCCCGCTACGCCGCCCTTCTAGGGCCCCTGGCCCCGGCACCGTAGGGGCGTTCGGGCGGCCTCAGCTCTCCGGGAGCCTCGAGGCACCCCCCCGAACCCCCGCCGCGTAGTCCACCGGAGGAAGCCCCAGCTCCTCCCGGAAGTGGTTCACCGAAGCGGGAGCGAACCCCGCGAAGTGGTTGTTGAAGTAGACATAGGCGGACTCGATGGACCCGAACGCCTCCTTCAGATGGGAGGCCCATTCCGAGAGGACCTCCCGCCGGTCGATCCGGATCTCCCCGTGCTGGGAATCCGGGACCGTGTCGTGGTCCCCGATGAACCGGAGGTAGAGGAAATCGCTCGTCCGTTCGGCCGGCACCTTGAGGTACGTCAGGTAGGACCAGGTGAGCGCGAGGTTCCGGTCCCGGAGGGAGCGGAGGGTCCGCTTCCCGACCTCGCCCGAGTACCAAGCTGCGTCGCGGAGCTCCACCGAGAAGCGGAGGTCCCCTTCGAGCGTGTCGAGGAGCTCCTGGAGATAGCTCTCGTTGCGACCGGGCTTGAACCAGGGGGGGAACTGCAGCAGCAGGGGTCCGAGCTTATTCCCGAGAAGCCGAACAGAGGCCTGGAAGGAGGCGAGGGCCTCCCGGTCCATCTTCGCCCGCGGGTCGAGCAGGTCCCGGGGGAACTTGAGCGTGAAGAGGAACTCCTCCGGGGTCACCGCGGCCCAGCGCCGGACGAGGTAGGGGGTCGGCGGCCGATAGTAGGTCGAGTCCACCTCCACAGTGTCGAAGAGGCGCGCGTAGAGGCCGAGCCGGTCCCCCTCGCGGACCCCCGGAGGGTAGACCTTCCCCCACCAGGCCTCGGAGGTCCAGGACGAGCAACCGATCCTCAGCCGGGGGGTCACGACCCGGACCGGGCACGCCCCCTCAAGCCGTTTGTGGGAGCGCGACCCCCGGGAGAGAGCCTTCGCTGTCGGACCGGGAAGGGAGCAGGAGCGTCCGGGCAGCGACCCGTTCGAGCATTCGGGCCCGCTCCGGGTTGACCTCCACCTCGTGGGAGAGGTAGTCGGTGACGCACTGGTAGGCCTCCCAGCAGCTCACCTCCCCCCAGAGGAGGAGGCCGAAGTGCTCGGGGAGCCGGCGGGCGATGAGCGAGACGTGCCGCGCGGGCATTCCTTCCCGTTGCAGTGAGGGGGCCACCTCCACCGTGGGGATCGAGCGCTCCATGGCCCCCTTGTAGAGATCGAGCACCTGGTCGAATCGGCCCAGCACCCGGGTCAACGCCAGCTCGAGCTCGACCTCCAGGTCCCGCTCCCCTCCCCGGTGGAGGGCCCGCAGGTCGAGCACGGACTCCGACAGCCCGGCATAGAGCTGGTTCGTGCAGGCGATCCTCAGGGCGAAAGCCTCCACGCGGACGGCCCAGCTTCCGTCGAGGGAGTTCATCACCCGGACCCCAGGATAGAACTCCTCCTCTCCCCCCAGCCGGAACTTCCGGCCGATGACCAGGCGGGCCTCCATCCTTCGGCCCCCGGCGTAGAGGTGGAAGGAGAGGCGGGGGTACGACCGGTGGAGGCCGCTCGCCGCGGGAGCCTCCAGGGTCTCCGACAGGCGGACGAGCGAGGCGGCCAGCGTCCGGTGCTGCACCAGGCCGTAGCGCGAGCTCACCACCGCGAGGATACGGCGCGACCCGATCGGTTGCACCCCTCGATACCCCTCCGCAAGCTCTCCCTCCGGCCCCAGGACCGGGACCAGCCGATAGGTCGGGATCTCCTCCGGGGAGAGCAGGACGCGTGAGCGGTCTCCCTCCCTTCCTTCGTTCTCTACGCTCCTCGAGGTTGCCATGTTCAAGGTCTCCCGGAGGGAGCGAGGGGAGCAACCTCGAGGCCCTTGCGCCGACCGCTGACGCGATCCGACGGTGGGGCTCCGCCTCCCCGCGTCGCGCCCAACAACCTCTTAAGCGGACCGGCGTCCCGCTGACCGGTGGTGGCGTCCACCCTCCGGGACCCGGAACGGGCCCCCGGAAAATAGCCCCTCGCGGGCCAATGACGCCTGCCCCGAAGACCAGGGTAGGCGCAAATGAACCTCGCACCGGGAGCGGTGAACGCCCTCCAGGCCGCCGTCGTACTCTTCTTCTCCCCCCTCCTCGCCGGCGTCGCGGGGAAGCTCAAGGGCTGGACCGAGTCGCGCCGGGGCCCTCCCGTCCTGCAGCCCTACTACGACCTCCGGAAGTACCTCGCCAAGGAGACGCTGCTCCCGGAAGGTTCCTCGCGCGTCTTCGTGCTGACCCCGTTCATCGCCTTCGGCGCGTACCTCGTCATCTCCGTGGTCGTCCCGATCCTGACCCCGTACCCCCTGCTGTACGCGTCCATGGTGGACTTCCTGGGGGGCGGGCTGCTCTTCGGGCTGGCCGGGGCCGTGACCCTCCTTGCCGCACTGGACTCGGGGAACAACTTCAGTGCGCTCGGCGCGAGCCGGGCGGCCTCCTTCGCGGCCTTCGGCGAGCCGACGCTCATCGTGGTCTTCTTCGGCGTTGCCGTGATCAGCGGGACGGACAACCCCTACGTCACCAACAACGTCCTCGCCAGCTCCCTCGCCACCTACCTCTCCCCGACGCACCTGCTCATCGTGGCGGCGTTCTTCCTGCTCCTGCTGGCCGAGACCGGGCGCCTTCCCGTGGAGAGCTCCGGCCTCATGGAGCTCGGGTTCATCGACGAGGGCCGCGGGTACGCCCACTCCGGACGCCTCCTCGGGATCCTCCGGTGGAACGGCTGGCTCAAGCAGTTCCTTCTCCTCAGCGTCTTCGTCAACGTCTTCGCCCTTCCCTGGGGAATGGACGGCGCCCCCACCGTCCCTTCGGCGCTCTTCAACCTCGCCCTCCTCGCAGGGAAGCTCCTGCTGGTGCTGGGGGTCCTCGCCCTCCTCGAGGCGACCCTCGCCAAGGTCCGTCTGTTCAAGGTCCGCGACTTCCTCGCCCTCTCCTTCGCACTGGCCATCCTCTCCGTCTTCGTCTTCGTGGCCGTGGGGGTCGCCTAGATGGACCTCACCGCGGACGTGGAGGCCCTGCTCGGACTGGGGATCCTGCTGAGCGCCCTCTATCTCCAGTCGGAGTCCTTCGTCGACCCCCTGGTGGGAGCGATCTCCCTGCAGTCGCTCCTGGTCGCCGGACTGCTCGGATACCTCGCCTGGGCCGACCGGGACCCGGCCCTGGCGGCCATCGCCGCGCTCGTCGTGGTCTTCCGGGTGCTCGTCATCCCCCTGGTCCTCCGCCAGCAGATCCGGGCCTTCCGCTGGAGATCCCGCGAGCTTAGGGCCTCCCAGCGGGTGGCGAGCCACGCCCTCGCGGCCGTGAGCCTCACCATCGTGGGGTGGCTGATCTTCCAGCAGACCCTGGCGCCCTCGCTCCCGACCCCGCCGGGAGCCCCCTTCCCCTTCCTCCTCCTCCTGCAGGGCCTGCTCGTCCTCTCCACCCGGGAGAACACCCTGGTGCGCGTGATGGGCTACGTGGAGGCGGAGAACGCCATCGTCTACGCCGGAGCGCTCTTCGCGGCCGGCTTCCCGGTCTTCCTCGAGGCGGTGATCTTCCTGGATGTGTTCGGGGTCGTGCTCGTCTCGGTCATCCTCTCCATCCAACGCAGCGTGATCGGCGTGCCCGACGAGGCGCACCCGGAGGAGCTCAGCGGATGATCCTCGATTCCTCCGCCCTGTGGCTGTACCTCCTTCTCCTCGCCCCGAGCGCCGGGGCGGTGCTCTCGTTGGTCCCCGAGCCCCGCGTCAGCGAGCGGATCGCCCGGGCCGCCTCCCTCCTCACCTTCCTCTCGGCAACGGCGCTGCTCGTGCTTCCCGGAGGGGGCACCTTCGGAAGCCTCTTCGAGCTGGACCGGCTCAGCGACCTATTCCTCTTCCTCGTGGCGGCGATCTACGCGAGCTCCACCTGGTTCTCGCGCGGTTACCTGCGCGCCGTCGATCGTCCGTTCCTCACTCCGGAAAGGTACTACAGCCTGCTCGGCGCGTTCGCCCTCTCCATGCTCTTCGCCCTCTCCGTCAGCGACCTGGGCCTGATGTGGATCGGCATCGAGGGAACGACGATCGCGAGCGCGCTGCTCATCGTCCTCGAACGCACTCCGACGAGCGTGGAGGCCGCCTGGCGTTACACGATCATTGCCTCGGCCGGGCTCTCTCTGAGCCTCTTCGCCCTCCTCTCGCTCTACCAGGAGACCGGTACTCTCAACGCCTTCACGCTGGCCGCCCATCCCCCGGCCCTCACCACCCCGCTCCTGCTGGCCGTGGGCCTGGCGCTCGTCGGCTACGGCACCAAGGTCGGCCTCTTCCCCATGCACACCTGGCTACCGGACGCTCATTCCGAGGCCCCCTCCCCCGTCTCCGCCCTCTTCTCCGGGGTCCTCCTCCCGACCGCGCTCTACGCCTTCCTGCGGATCTACGCCATCCTCCCCTCGCCGGTCCCCCCGGGGCTCGAGGACCTGGTGCTCTTCTTCGGCCTCTCCACGGCCCTCGTGGCCGCCTTCCTCCTGCAGCGCCAGCGCTCGTACAAGCGGATGCTCGCCTACTCCAGCATGGAGAACATGGGGGTGGCCCTCGTCGGCTTCGCGCTCGGAGGGGTCGCGCTCTACGGAGCCCTATTGCTCCTGGTCGCCCACGCCTTCGCGAAGTCCTCGGCGTTCTACTCCTCCGGCAACGTGCTCCGCCGGCTGGGCACGAAACGGATCGATGAGGTACGGGACCTCCGGAGCCGTCTGCCCGGGACGGGCGCCGCCCTCACCCTCGCCGGGCTCGCTGTCTCGGGGGCACCCCCCTTCGGCTCGTTCTTCGGGGAGCTGTTCATCCTCGCGGGGGCCGTCGCGCAGGACCAGGTCGTGGTCATCGTCGTGCTCCTGCTCGCCCTGGTCGTGGCCTTCCTGGGCATCAACGCCCAGCTCGGGCGCATGGTCTTCGGGGCCGACCCTCTCGGTCCGAGACCCCGGATCGCGGAGAGCTGGGGGGACCGGCTCTATCCGTGGGTCAACCTCACCGCCGCCCTGCTGGTGGGCGTCGTCTCCCTGCCGTACCTGATGGAGGGGATCCGGGCCGCGGCCGGGGTCCTGGGAGGGACGGGGCCATGATCGCCGAAGGGCTCGGCTCCCGGGCACCGGCCTATCGGGCCGCGGATGGGGCCTTCGCGCTGGTCAACGATTACTCCTCCCAGCGCAGCGTTCTCCTGCGCCCGGAAGAGCTCACGGAGGCCGAGGCCCGCGTGACGGAGGCCTGGAAGGCCCATCCAGCGGGCCCCTGGGAGGTGGCGACAGGGGAGCGCGTGGAAGGGTACGGCACCTTCCGGTTCCCCTACGGCCCGCTCGCTCAGGGGGTGCCCGAAGCCGGGGCCTTCTCGCTCATCACCTACGGAGAGCGCGTCCTGGAGGCCATTCCCACCCCCGGCTACAAGCCCCGGGGGATCCTCCCCTCCCTGGTCGGGCTCCCGGTCGCCGACGCCGCGCTCCGGGTGGAGCGGATGTGCGGCCCTTTCTCCTCCGCCCACCTGAGCGCGTTCCTCGCGGCCGCCGAGTCGGCCACGGCCACCCCCCTTCCCGAGCGCGAGGCGTTCGTCCGGGCGCTGGCCCAGGAGCTCCAGCGGATCTACAACCATCTCCACGTCCTCGCCCGCCTCGCGGAGGCCGCCTCCCAGAACATCGGCCACGCCCAGACGCACGCTCTGGCCGAGGAGGTCCTCCGGCTCTCGGCTCGCACCTTCGGCCACCGGTGGCTTTTCGGAGCTCTGCTGCCGCACGGTCCGGCCCGGCACTTGGAGGAAGCGGACCGCCGTCGGCTCTCCTCGGAACTGGTGGGTCTCGGGAAGCGCTTCGATCTTCTCTGGGAGCTCTTCCAGCGGTCCCGGACCTTCATCGATCGCCTTCAGACCACCGGTGCCGTGCCCGCCGAGGAGGCCCGGAGCGAGGGGGCGGTCGGGCCGGTCCTCCGGGCCTGCGGTGTGGCCTGGGATGTCCGCCTCCGGGATCCCCTCCCCCCGTACCAGGACCTCTTTCTGCCCCTCGCCCAGGCCTCCGAGGGGGACGCCCTCGCCCGCCTCCTCGTCCGGGCCGAGGAGATCCGCGGGAGCCTCCTGCTGCTCGAGCAGATCCTGGACCGCTGGCCGAAAGGCCCTGGTGGGGAGTTCACCCCTCGTCCCCCCCTGAGGCCCGGCCGAGGCTGGGCCCGGGGCGAGTCTCCGAGCGGGGACCTTCTCTGGGAGGTCTCGGTCGCGGACGACCGGGTCCTTTCGGCCGGCTTCCGCAGCGCAAGCCAGGCGAACTGGCCGCTCTTCGCCCGGGCGATGCGGAACGCGGTCTTCACCGACTTCCACTTCACGCTCGAGAGCTTCGGCCTCTTCTTCGCCGAGACGGACGGGTGAGAGGATGCCCAGCTGGATCGGTCAGGCCTGGCGTCGGGGGATCCTCACCAGCCGCTTCCCCCAGGAGCCCGCAACACCGGACGAGCTACCGGAGACCGGGCGGGCTCCCCTGAGCACCGGCCTGGCGGCCGCGGACGAGCTCTGCCCCGCGGGAGCTCTCTACGCGGGTGGGGTGGACCAGGCAAGGTGCATCCGCTGCGCCCGCTGCCTTGGCCAGGGGTACGCCTTTTCGGCCCCCCCTCACTGGGTCGCCTCCCGCCTGGCGGAGCTCCGGGAGCCGGAGGCCCACGCGTCGGCCGACCCGAGGGATTTCCCGCTGGCGCCCCTGGGCCGTTCGCTCCACGTCTTCCTCGCTGACGTCGGGAGCTGCCAGGCGTGCAACCTCGAGGTCCTGGCCCTCCAGAACCCCTACTACGACGCCGCACGCCTCGGCATCACCTTCGTCCCCTCCCCGCATCACGCGGATGTCCTCGTGGTGGTGGGGATCCCGACCGGCCCCATGGTCGAGCCGGTCCGGCGCGCGTACGAAGCCCTGCCCGGGCCGAAGGCGGTCGTCGCCGTCGGGGCCTGCGCCCTCGGGGGAGGCATCTTCCGGGGGAACGAGGGGACCGGGGCGCCCCTCGCGGGGAAGCTCCACGTCGATCGCTTCGTTCCGGGCTGTCCCCCCTCCCCCCTCGACGTGCTGGCGGCGCTCCTCTCGCTCGGAGGCGGGCCCCCACGAGGGCGGACATGATCACGGCGGGCTCGGCGGGGCTCCTCCTGGCCCTGGTCCTCTTCTTCGCGGCCGCACCCATCGCCCTGGCGTCGCGCCGGGCCGCGTATGCGACCCTCGCCGGGGCGAGCCTCGTCTGGGTGGGGGTCTCCCTCCTCGCTCTCCTCCACGGTCCGTTCACCCCCCTGAGCTATACCGGACCCTTCGGCGAGCCGGAAGGGCTCGGGCTCGATGCGCTCTCCGGCTTCTTCGGGCTCGTCGCAGGCCTCGTCTGGGCCGGCGTGTCCGTCTACTCCCTCGAGTACGACGACCGGCCCGGGCCCGGCCTCGCCATGGGTTTCGCCCTCACCCTGGGCTCCATCGCCCTCCTCCTCGCCTCCAGCAGCTTCGTCCTCTTCCTGGCGGCGTGGGAGGGGATGACCCTGGCCTCCTTCTGGATGATCCTCGAAGCGGCCGGACCGGCGGAGCGGGTCCGGTCGGCCGGGTTCGTCTTCCTCGCCTTTGGCGAGGGGAGCACGCTCCTGCTCGCCCTCGCGGCCGCCGGATTGTACGCCGGCTCCGGCTCGTTCTCCCTCCTCCACTCCAGCGCCGGACCGTACGCTTCGCTGGTCTTCCTCGCGGCCCTGGTCGGCTTCGGTCTCAAGATGGGGATCGCCCCCTTCCACATGAGCGAATGGCTTCCCATTGCCCACTCCTCCGCCCCGTCCAATGCCTCCGCGGTGCTCAGCGCCACGCTCACCCTGGCGGGGACCTACGGGCTCTTCCGTGTCCTCTCCCTCCTCCCCGTCGGGCCCTCCTGGTGGGGAGCGCTCGTCCTGTCCGTCGGGGCGGTCTCCGCGCTCCTGGGGGCGCTCTTCGCCTCTGTGAGCGAGCACCTCAAGGGGCTCCCGGCGTACAGCACGATAGAGAACAACGGGCTCATCCTGGTCGCCCTCGGGGTCGCCCTCATCGCACGCACCTCGGGCCTGACCGAACTGTTCACCTTCGCACTCTTCGCCGCGCTCTTCCAGGCGCTCGTCCATGCCGTGGCCAAGGGAGCGCTCTTCCTCCTCTCCGGTTACCTCGAGCATCGCTCCCGCACCTTCGACCTGAACCGGGTCGACGGCCGGGGGAAGTCCGGCGATCCCGCCGCCTTCGGCGGAGGGCTCGTCGCCGCCCTGAGCTTCGCCGCCGCCCCTCCCCTGGCCGGGTTCGTCAGCGAGTGGATGATCCTGGAGGCGCTCTTCCAGTCCTACCGCTTCCCAGGGCCGGAGCTCGAGTTCCTGGGACTCCTGGCGGGGGCGGCGGTCGCCCTCTCCGCGGGCCTCGCGCTCATCGCCATGACGAAGCTCGCGGGTTTCGGCCTCCTGTGGAACCCGAGAGCCCGGCTCAGCCCCCGGCGTCCCTCCGGCCTCGGGGCGGCCATCGCGGCCCTCGCGGCGCTGGTGGTCGGGTTCGGGATCTTCGCCCCATGGATCCTGGGGTTCTTGCGGCCGGCGGCCGAGAACTTCGCCCATGCATCCCTGGCCGCGCCGGTGGGGCAACTGCTCTCCCTCCCGGCAGGATGGTCGATCCTCTCCGGGAGCCCCTTCGGCATCCTCTCCCCCCCCGCGCTCCCTCTCGCCCTGGGGTTGGGGGTGCTGGCGGCGATCGCCTACTGGGCGATGGGCGGGAGCTCGCGGTATCGCCGAGTCCCCCTCTGGAGCACCGGTCAGCCCGGCGGGATCCCGGGAACCACCTACAGTGCGTTCGCCTACAGCACGGGCATCCGGCTCATGCTGAGCTCCCTCCTGGGCACCCGGGAGGTCCGCCGTCGCGCCGGCGGGCGCCTCTCCGCCGAGATCGCCACCCCCGAGGTGTACGACGTCGAGCTCGAGGTCCTCGACCTGTTCAAGTTCGTCTACGACGCGCTCGCACGAGCCGGACTGGTCTTCTCCGATGCCCTCAAGGAGCTCATCATGCCGGGCCGCCCCGGGCGATATCTGGCCTACATCCTCCTCGTGACCCTCGGGGTGCTCGTCTATCTCGCGCTCGTGTTCTGAGGAGGTTCAAGGCACCACCGTGACGGGAACCTTCGAGTGCGTCACGACCTGGGTGGAGACCGAGCCGAGGAGGGCACGGCCGGCCAGGGAGAGCCCCCGGGTCCCCACGAGGATGACCCCGGCCCGGAGCTCCTCGGCCAGGGTCAGGATCGCCTCCCCCGGGGGGGTTTCGCGCACGACGGGAAGCACCCGGACCCCCAGGGCCGCCCCCCGGAGCCTGAGCTCCTCGAAGGCGGACTCCACTGCCGTACGGACCGTGCCGGATTCCTCTTCGGTCACCGGCTCGGCGCGCTCGATGGGGCCCTGGGAGGCGTAGACCAGGTAGACCTCGCTCCCGAGACGCTCGGCCAGCCCCAGGGCCAGGAGCGCCGCCCTCTCCGAGGAAGGGGAGCCGTCGAACCCGACCACGATCGGGGCCGCCCCGATCGGGAGGATCAACGGTCCCCCTCCCGGGGTCCTGAGGGGAGGTAGCGCTCCGTCGTCCCGCGTTCCTCCTTCCCGGTGGCGAAGACCTCCTTCGCTCCCCAAGTCCGGCCCATCGCCTCGAGGGCCCGGACCCGGCGAGAGAGTAGGGCGTTGTCCCGGAAATACTCTGAGGCGAGGAAGCGCAATCGGGCGTACTGCTCCGCGAGGGAGGCGAGCTGGCGGGCCAGTTCGTGGATCCGTTCCTCCCCGCCGGCGCGGGAGGGCGTCGGTGCTTCCTTCGAAGGGCGGGGGAGGAGAGGGAGGAGACCGGTGATCCACGCCCAGAAGCCGATCGGTCCGACGTGAGCGACGTCCAAGTACGGCTCTAACTCCCTCCGAACCTCTACCGGGGGAGCCCAGTCCTCCTCCCCCGTCGGTTCGATCTCCTTCGGCACCGTTCCCTCCGAAGGGGTCATTGGCCCGGAGGCGGTTCCCTCCGCAAGGAGGATGGCTGACCCCACAGCCAGTGGAGGGAGACCCGCCCGGAGGTTAAGGCCTAGCCTTCCCGGGAACCGGTGCCGCGGTGGCCGTCCCGGACGAACATCGGGGTCGGCTTACCTCCGCGAGCGTCCATCCACCCAGCGGCCCCTTCCGATGGGAGGGCTCCCGGGCCACTTGGTTCCAGCGGCGCGCGTACGAACGCCCCCAACCCGGTGGGTCCAAGGAAGCGTTCGGGACGGAGCCGCCTTTGCTCGAGCCTCCAAGTGCTCCCGAGCGCCCTTTGCCAGGGTTCTCGAGCCCCGACACCGAGAGCAAGAGGAACCGCGCCGTGCCCTACGGTGGGCGCAGAAGTGCGGTCCCTCTAACCTCAACGACCCTGTCCGACCCGCACGATTGGCCACCGCAGCTTCGGCGAAGCTAGGAACCCCAGTGGCTCGGTACGCCCCCTGGCCGACCCGACCTCCCAGCCTCGCCGCCACTCAGGGAGGGCCAGGCCCTCAAGCCTGGCCGACCCCCCGCGGAGCCGGGTCGGGGAGGAGGGCCGGGCTCGGCTCCACCCCTCTAACTCTCGAACTTGCCGCCGTACGCCTCGGCGCCCGCCTTCTTGAGGGCCTCCCGGCCTCCCTTCAGGACCGGCTCGCCGTGGTAGACGACGACGCTCTCCACGTCGAGCCCCGCGAGACGTCGGGCCGAGAGCGCGGCCATCTGCTGGGAGAAGGTGTACTGCGCGGCGCTCACCTGGAGCTTCCCGTCGATCACCATGAGCGAGTCGCCGGTGAAGAGGATCTTGCGGCTGGGGGCGTAGTAGGCCACGTGCCCGGGGGTGTGCCCCGGGGTGTGGTAGACGACCAGACCCTCGAAGGCGTCGACGCTGTCGCCGTCCTTGAGACGTTCGCTGACCGAAAAGGGCTCCTGGGGGAGCATCCCCGGGCCCTTGTAGACCGGGTCCTTCGCGATGAAGGAGGCCTCGAGCCAGTGGGCGAAGGTCTTCGCCCCGGTCTTCTCGGCGAGCACCTTGAGGTTGCCGGTGTGGTCCAAGTGGAGATGGGTGATCAGGATCCGCTTGATCGCGGAGAGGCCCACCTTCTGCGAGCGGCAGAACTGCTCCACCTCGGCCACCATGTCCCGGGGGACCATCCCCTTCGGGAGCCCGGTGTCCAGCAGCGTGTACCCGCCCCCCTTGGCATCCTTGAGGACGATCACATTGGTGGCGTGCCGGAGCTCGGCGTTGGCCGGATCGAGCAGGAAGACCCCGGGAAGGATCTCGGTCATGCCCGTCCGTAGGGCGGAGACCCCTTGAGCTTTTTCCGCACCGGGAGCTCGGCGGCCCGACCATGAGCGACAGCGCGCTCTACCTGACCGATGCCTACCTGCGGGAGTTCGACAGCCGGGTCGTCCGTTCCTCCCCCGGGGAGGTCGTCCTGGAGTCCACCGCCTTCTACCCCCAGGGGGGTGGGCAGCCGTTCGATCAGGGCTCGCTGCTCTACGGCGACGGCCGGCGATTCAACGTGGAGGCCGTGGAGAAGTCCGAGGGGGGGATCGTACACCGCGGTTCGGGGGAAGCCCCCGGGCCTGGGAGCCAGGTCCGGGGAGTCCTCGACTGGTCCCGGCGCTATGCCCACATGCGCTACCACACCTGCCTTCACATCCTGAGCGGCGTGGTCTTCCGGAACTTCGGGAGCGTCATCACGGGCGGCCAGATCTACCAGGACCGCGCCCGGATGGACCTCAGCCTTCCGGATCTCTCCCGCGAGCGCATGGAGGAGGTCCTTCTCGAGATGAACCGGGTGGTGGAGGAGGACCACCCGATCCACGTGCGATTCCTCTCCCGGGCCGAGGCCGAGCGCGACCCCACCCTGGTGCGCGTCGCCCGTGAGCTCCTGCCGAACCTCGAGACCATCCGCCTCATCGACATCGAGGGGTTCGACGTCCAGGCCGACGGGGGGACCCACGTCCGTTCCACCCGGGAGGTGGGTCGGGTCACCCTCCAGAAGTTCGAGAACAAGGGCTCGAAGAACAAGCGGCTCTATCTCACAGTGGAACCGGCAGCTCCTTCCTCGAGCGGGTCCGGTTCCTGAAGGACCCGCTCGAGCGCGGTGAGACCCTCCCCCAGCGCTCGAGTGAGCCGGGGCGGCTCGGGGTCCACTGCGCGGCGTTCCCGTACCGCCGCGATCCAGCGGGAGGTCTGCTCGCGGAACGCGCGGCGCCGCTCGGCGCTCCAGGGAGCGGCGGCCATGTCGAGCAGGTTGTCCCAGCGGTCGCAGACCTTCACCAGGACCGCCTCCCAGGGCTGTCCCGCGAGGCTCCTAAGGAGGAAGGCGGTCTTGGTCGAGAGAGGCACGCCCTCCCCGTGCGCCTCGGGGGGGAGGGTGAGCGACTCGACCCAGGAGAGGACCCGGGGACCGAAGCGGCTCCCGATCTCCTCCGCGGTGGCGTCGGTGTCCTCGAGGACGTCGTGGAGCAGGGCGGTCGCCAGGACCTCCGGGTCCTCGATCCCGAGGCGGGTCACCAAGAGCCGGAGCACCGCCACGGGATGGACCAGGTACGGCGTACGTCCGTCCTTTCGTGTCTGACGGCCGTGCGCCCGGAGGGCGAACTCCATCGCCGCGACGACCCGGGCATCGGTGGCCCCCATATCCCGGGCGAGGACCGGGAGGTCTTGAGATTCCCCCTGGCTCAACTGGCGGGCCGGTCGGCCCCGTTCTCGGGCCCGTGGGCCGTCACGTGGGCCCGGAGCGCCTCCCGGGCCCGGGCGAGCCGCTCGCGCTGCTCGCGGACCCGGGCCTCGGCCTCGCTGAGCGCCGCCTCGTGGCTGCCCAGGAGGTCCGCGTGGGAGAGGAGCGCGCTCTCGTGCTCGGCGAGGGCCTTGCGTCGCGTCTCCAGGTCCTCCTCGGCCTTCTCGAGCTCCGCCTCCGCGCCCGAGAGTTCCTCGGCGCGGCGGTCGAGGTCCTCGGCGCGCTGCGAGGAGAGCTTCTCGCGTCGCTCGAACTCCACGCGGCGCTCGGAGAGCTCCTGCTCCCTCGCGGTAAGATCGCGCTCGCGCTGGTCGAGCTGGCCCAGGCGCTCCCGGAGGTCCTTCAGGACGGACTCGTGCTCCTCCACCCTCCGGGCCTGTTCCTCAGCGAGGGCGTGGCGACCCTGGTTGAGCTGCTCCTCCATCTCGGCGAGCTCGCGCTCCTTCGCGGCGAGCCGCTCCTCGCTGGCCCGGGCCGACTCCTCGCGGGAGGCGACGGACTCCCGCCGTTCCTTGAGCTGCTTGAGCTGGTCCTCCATCTCGGAGCGCTGAGCCTTCCAGTGCTCCTGCTCGGCCTGGATGCGCTCGCGGGCCTTGGCGAGCTCCTCAGCGGTGTTCTCCACGACCCCCGCCTCGGCCAGGCGCTGCTCCTTCTCGGCGATGACCGCTTCCCGGCGGTCCAGGGCACGTTCCCGGCGCTCGGAGTTCCGAAGGTGCTCCTCCCAGGCCTTCTGCTGCTCGGCTAGCTCGCGGAACTTCAGCACGAGCTCCTTTCCCTTTTCCAGAAGAGCGGCCTCCCGGGCCTCCAGGTCGGTGAGCCGACCCGAAGGAGCGGACGCGCGGGGACGGGGCGCGGGAGCCTTCCGGGGCGCCGGACGGGGGGCCGTACGGCTCCGGGGTCCCCTGGAGGTCCGGGCGGACCGGGAAGGGGGCGTTCGTGGCCGTCGGGCAGCGCTACGCGTCGAGGAGCGGTTCTCCTTCTTCGAGGAAGTGGGCATTGCGCGTTCTCCGAATGAGGTCGCTCCTGCATGGACCGAAGGGGAGAAAAGGGATTCCTCGCACAGCCCATCCACTCCCCCTGAGGGGCGTACTCCGTGCCGGCGGTGAAGCGAACGCCTCACGGACCGGGATCCCCGCCGGAGGATCCGACGAGGGACGGCGGAAGGGGAGAGGGCGGGGAAGGGTAGGGGAAAAGGTTGGGGTCGGGAGGGCTGCCGGAGCCCTTCAGCAGGACCCGCAGCCGCAGGAGCCGCCGTTCGACGAGCTCGACCCGCAGGAGCCGCAACCGCCGCCGCTCCCGCCCTCCGACATGGGGAGGTTGGGGTTGGTGACCTTGAAGCCGCTCTCTCCGGACTCCTGGACGAAGTCGACCTGGGCCCCGTTGCAGTACTCGGCGCTGTACGGGTCCACGACAAAGGAGACGCCGTCGTACTTCACGACCTCGTCGCCGTTCTTGGGCTTGTCGAAGGCCATCCCGAAGGTCGGGCCCGCGCTCCCTCCACAGCACCCTCCGCCGCCGCCGAGCTGAACGAAGACGCGTACGGCCATGCCGGGCTTCTGCGTCTTCACCAGCGAGCGGACCTGCTCGAGCGCCTGCGGACTGACCTGCATCTGGAAAGCGGGCTCCTTGACGGGGTTCTCCGCCGCGACCGAAGTTTCGATCCGAGAGACCATGGCCTTCACCTGGGGAAGAAATGACCCACCGTCGGTATTTAAGCTCAGGGGAGCGCGGGAAGCGACGCCTTAGCCCTCGACCGCCCCGTCCCCCGCCGAGACGGGCCCCTCCACGAGGACCCGGGCGTACCAGCCGCGCCGCCCACGGGAGTGGCGCACGAACTCCTTCCCGTAGACGGCGACCTCGTCGCACGGCTCGCAGGGCCGGGAGAGCTCGATCTCGGCCTGGGGTCCGAGGCGCCATCGCTGCCCGGCCCGGAGCTCCTCGTACGGGACCCCCACCAGCGTGACGTTCTCCCCCAGGCTGCCGGGCTTCACGGGGTATCCCTCGCGAGCGTAGCCGTCGAGGACGTCCTGGGTGAGCAAGAGGACCGCGGAGTCAGGGTCGCCGCCGAGCCTCTCGGTCCGGTAGCGGTTGTGGTCGCCCTCCACCCCTTCTCGGCGGAACGCGACGGCCCCCTGGACCGGAAGCTTCGGGAGCCCCCCGGGGGAGACGCTCACCTGGATGATCCGACCCACCCTTCCCGGGGTCACGAAAGGGGTCCCTTCAGCCGCTGAAGCTCTTGCCGCAGGAGCAGGTGCTCTTGGCGTTCGGGTTGAGGAATTTGAACCCCGAGGCTTCCAGGGAGAGGAGGAAGTCGAGGGTGGTCCCGTTGAGCACCGGGGCGCTGGCCGGGTCCACCACCACCTTGACCCCGTCCCCGACCTCGAGGACCTGGTCGGCCTCGTTGGGGTCGTCGAAGGCCATGCCGTAGGTGAGACCGGAGCACCCCCCACCCTGGACGTAGATCCGCAGGGCGGCGGGGGCCGGCGTCTGCTGGGAGAGGAGACGGCGGATCTGCTCGCGCGCGCTGGGGGTGACGGTGAAGGCGATCGGAGGGTTCTCGGGGGGGGAATCCCCCAGGCGGATGAGAGCGCCGGACATGACAGGAAAACGAGTCCCCCCGAGTATTTCAAGGGTAAGTCACCGAGGGGGATACATCAGATC
>JAKATE010000205.1 GCA_021828085.1 Thermoplasmata archaeon
CGATCTAGCTGGTCCGCGCCGAGGAGACCATCTCCCGGGCCAAGCTCGCGGTGGTCGAGCTCGGCAAGATGGGGCTCGAGCCCGAGGGGCTCCGGGGCGCCCTCACGCTGGCCGGGGAGAAGGTGCGCGCCGGCCAGTATCGCGAGGCCTTCCGGGAGGCGACGAACATCCGCGAGGAGGCCCAGCGCATCCGGTCCACGGCCCGGTCCGTGCTCGATGTCACGACCGGGGTGGCGGAGACGCTGATCGCCCTGCGGAAGGCCGGCTATCCTCCCGAGGAGCTCCAGGAGTTCGCCCCGCAGATCGACGAGGCCCGCAGCGCCTTCCGCGCCCTGGACTTCGAGAAGGCCCGGGCGCTCGCCGAAGGCGTCCTCCAGCGGCTCGAGCGGCTCTCCGCGCGCCAGCAGGGTCTGCGCGAGCTTGCGGACCTCGAGCCCCTCCTCGCCAGCGCGCGTCGGGTGGGGATCGAGGACCCGGTCTGGGAGGGGGTCCTCTCCGAGGTGAAAGAAGGGCTCTCCGGAGAGAACCCCACCGAGTCGTTCGACCATCTGAAGGAGCTCAAGGAGAACGTCAGCGAGACCATCCGCGGCGCCCTCGAGGAGCAGCTCCACTCGCTGGAGGCCGACCTCCGCGCCGCCCGGGCCATCGGCATGGACACCGTCCGCGAGGAGGGCCGGCTCCGGGACGCCTATCGGCAGCTCGGCGAGCCGCTCCCCGTGGGCGTGGTGGAGATCATCGAGGGCCTCCGGCGGGAGTTCTTCGAGAGCAAGGAGTTCCAGGAGCAGGAGCGGCTCGCGCTCGGGAAGGCGCACGAGGCGCTCGAGCAGGCCGATTTGGTCCGGGCCGGGGTGAAGGACCTCAAGGTCCGCCTCGAGGCGCTGGACCACGGGGGAGAGGCGCTCCAGCCCCCGGAGAGGATCGCCCAGGCGCGTCAGCTCACCCAAGAGGCGCTCGAGCGGACGCAGTCGCAGGTGGCGAGGACCCTCAACAACTTCCAGTCGATGATCAACCGCGCCAAGATGGACGGTGCGCTCACCATGGTCGCGGAGAACCTGCTCGTGCAGGCGAGGGGCCTCCTCAGCTCCGGGGAACCGCACGAGGCGCTCCTCCTGGCGGCCCGGTCGGAGTCCGAGCTCGAGCGGGTGGAGCTGCAGCACGCCCTCGCCTCGAACTCCCTGCTCACCCTCGAGTCGAAGATCGACGAGGCCGAGAAGTCCTCGCTCCACGTCCCCCGGGCGCACGCGGAGCTCGAGACCGCCAAGGACCTGCTCTCCCGGGGGGACTACGCGGGAGTCCTCGAGCACACCATGGAGGGCGGGGACATGCTCCTCGCGGCCGAACGGGCACGGAAGGAGGCCCACGACCTGCTCGCCCAGACCTCCCGTTACCTCGACTCCCTCGAAGTGCTGGGGAGCGCGCTCGACCCCCTCCGGGAGCAGATCGCGCAGGGCCAGAGGGACCTGTCCGAGGGACGCTACCCCGAGGCCCGGCGCCAGGCGGAGTCCGCCTACGACCGGGCCCGCTCCGAGCTCGACGGCCTGCTCTCCCACGGCCGCGCCGAGCTCGAGAAGCTCCGGCTGAAAGCCCGCGCCTTGGACCCCGAGCGCTACGCGCGGCCCTCCGGGCTCGAGACGGCCATCCGCGCCAAGCTCGAGGCCCGCGACTGGGCCGGTGCGCTCGCGGAGCTCTCCCAGGAGGAGTCGCGGCTCAAGGGGGAGCTCCGGGGACTCCTCGACGAGGAGCGTGCCCGCCTGGAGAAGTTCTGGGAGGAGGAGCCGGCGCTGAGCCCGGAGGAGTCCCGTCTGCGCGAGGAGACCCTGACCGGGGCTACCCAGGCCCTCGCGGAGGAGAGGTACGACGAGGCCGGGAGCATCCTCGAACGCGGGCGGACCGAGGGGGCCTCCCTGCACCGGGGGAAGCTCGAGTCGGAGTTCACCGCCTTGGAGGAGCGCGTCCTCCTCGGGGAAAGGCTCGGGGTGGACACCACCCCCGTCATGGAGATCTTCACCGAGGCCAAGCTCGACCTGGCGGCCGGGAAGAACGCCGAGTCGCAGGAGAAGCGCCGCCGCTCGGAGGAGACGCTCGACGGGCTCTTCCGCCAGAGGGTCCCCGAGCGCCTCCAGGAACTCACCAGCGAGGTCGCCTTCGCGCGGGAGGGGCTCGGGGTGGAGGTGGGCTCGCTCGAGGCCCTCCTGAAGGAAGTGGAAGGTTCCGTTGGGGCAGGGAAGTTCGCGGAAGCGGCCCGCTCGCTGGTCCAGGTCGAGTCCGAGCTCAACCGGCTCAAGGGGATGCATCACCGCCTGGCCAGCCTGCGCTACATGATCGAGGCCGCGCTGAACCGGCGGGCCGGCTCCGGCGCCGACGTCTCCGGGCTGCGCGATCGGCTCACGAGCATCTCCACGAGCGGGGCCGGGGGGTACGACGAGGCTCTCCAGCAGGCGCAGAAGCTCCTGGAAGAGGCGCGGAGCGCCTCCGGGTGACGGGCGCGAGCCGGCCTAGCGGGCTTCGTCGAGGATGTCGCTCTCGCGCTGGTAGCCGCCCGAGATGGAACTGCGGACCGGGAAGGTGAAGTTGCGGTCATACTCCACCTGGTGACGGAGGCCGGCCTTGTGCAGCACGCCGGAGATGGACTCCGTGAGGCTCACCACCTCCGAGCAGCGGCCGGAGCGGCTCACGTAGAACTCGAGCTTGTGGTCCTCCCGGATGGGGAAGACCAGACGGAGCCCGGCGACCTCCTGTCGGTTGAAGCCGGAGGGTTTGCGCCCCTCCTTGAGGTCCCGGAGGTTCTCGTCGAGGAGCACCTCGGGCAGGACCGGATCGAGCTCCTTGGTGAAGGGCTGGTTCGCCTCGAGCAGCCGGCGATGGATCTCGGGGTAGACCCGTGCCAGCACGCGGAAATCCTTCTTCCCTTCGATGACGAGGTGGCCGGTCCGCGCCTTCACGGGGGTGACCATGCTGGTTGGTACGGTGGGGGGATATTTGGACTTGCCGCGAGTTCGTCCGATGCTTGCCTTGGTCTGGCGCGGCCGGCGCGGGGTTCCGTTCCCTCGGGAGTCCCCCGACGGCCCGGCACTTTAATACTCGCCGAGCTACCGGCTCGGCCGAGCTCCCGTAGTCTAGTGGTCAAGGATAGGGGCCTCTCGAGCCTCTGACGCGGGTTCAAATCCCGCCGGGAGCATTCATTCTATCGTTTAATACCCTCACGTCCTACCCCTCCCGTGGGGCGAGCGAGGCTGGGCGGGCCGGACCTCAGGGAGATGCTGACGGACCCAGGTCTT
>JAKATE010000206.1 GCA_021828085.1 Thermoplasmata archaeon
ATCTGGCGACCGGGATGGCCCTCCCGTGCAGACCGTGGAAGCCGTACGAGCGGAAGAAGTGCGGAAGGTTCGACGAGCAACCGATGCCGCTCACCAGGACAAGCTCCTGGGGAGGGACCTTGAGGCCCTTGAGCGCCATCTCGAGCGCGGCCAGCACCCCGTAGTCGCCGCAGCCGGGGCACCAGGTGGGCTTGGTCTGGGACTTGTAGACGACCTTGAGGGGCGTCCCCTCGGGCTTCACCGGGCTCTCAGCGATGGACACGGCCGGTCACCTCCAGCACCTTCGCCATGATCTCCCAGGGATAGAAGGGCTCCCCGTCGTACTTGAGCAGGGTGTCCGAGAAGGTGACCCCCGTCTCGGCGCGGATGAGCTTCCCCAGCTGCCCGGAGAAGTTCTGCTCCACGAGCAGGGTCCGGCGCGCGGCGCGGACCACCCGGGCGATCTCCTCCCCGTGGAGCGGCCAGGGCTGGGCGATATGGAGGTAGTTGACCGGGACCCCCTGGGCCCCCAGGAGGCCGAGGGCGTCGCGGATGGGCAGCGCGGAGGATCCCCAGCCCACGAGGGTGAGCTCGGCCTCCGCCGGCCCTTCCAGCGTGGGGGGAGCGGTGGCACGGCGGATCCCCTCGAGCTTGCGCATGCGCTTTCGCATCATGCGCTCGCGCAATTCCACAAAGTGAGGGATGCCGGCCTGGACATCGGAGATGAGGTGGCCGTACTCGTCGTGCTCGTCGGAGCTGGCGTCGTACATGAGGCCCGCCTGGCCCGGGATCGCCCGCGGGGAGACCCCGCTCGGGGTGTCCAGGTAGCGCTGGTAGCCGTTGGAGCCGTCGGGCGGTTCGGGGACGGTGAAGAGGCTCGGGGGTTTCGGGAGCGACGGGAACTCCTCCCGGTCCACCCCCTGGAGGTCCTCGGAGAGATAGAGGTCGCTCGCCACGACGACCGGGGTCTGCCACTCCTCGGCGAGCGCGAAGGCCTCGGCGGTCTGCCGGTAGGCCTCGGAGACGCCTCCCGGAGCGAGCACCACCCGCGGGAACTCCCCCTGGGAGGCCCCCACGATCATCTGGAGGTCCCCCTGCTCGGTCTTGGTGGGAAGCCCGGTGGAGGGACCGGAACGCTGCGACTCGACGACCACGAGCGGGGTCTCGGTCATCCCCGCCATCCCGAACCCTTCCACCATCAACGAGAAGCCCCCGCCGCTCGTCGCCGTCATCGCCCGGACCCCCGCATGGGAGGCTCCGATGGCCATGTTGATCGCCGCGAGCTCGTCCTCCACCTGCTTGACCACCACGCCGTACTTCACCGCGTGCGAGGCGAGCCAGTGCATGATCGAGCTCGCGGGGGTCATGGGGTACTGGGAGAGGAACTTGCAACCGGCCGCCACGGCTCCCATGGCGATGGCCTGGTTGCCGCTGATGAGCACCTTCCTCGCCCCTCCCTTCGACGGGAGCGCCCGCACGTGCGGGGACGCGTGCTCGGTGGCGTAGCGGAACCCCGCCTCGCACGCCTGGAGGTTCTGCTCGAGGATGCCCTTCTTGCGCCCGAGGCTGTCGGTGAGGATCCCCTGCAACTGCGCGAGGGGCTGTCCGGCGAGGGCCGCCACGGCCCCCATTCCCACGGCGTTCTGGAGGATCGGCTCGGAGGCGAACTTCCGGGAGATCACCAGCGTCGGGACGGGGAAGGCCTGGGTGCCCACCGGGAGCTTCTCAGCGGGGAAGCTGAACTTCTCCGGGTCGTAGAGCAGGATCCCGCCCGGGCGAAGGCTCGGGGCGTGGATCTCGGCGGTCTGGAGGTTGAGCGCGTAGAGGATGTCGCACCCGTCGCCCTGCGACCAGATGCGTTCGGCGCTCCCCCGGGCCTGGAACCAGACGTGCCCCCCCCGGATGACCGACTGGTAGCCGTTGTGACCGAAGGCGTAGTAGCCCTGCCGCGTGAAGAGCCGGCAGAAGGTCTCGCCCACGGTGGCGATCCCGTCGCCGGCGGCCCCCCCTGCCCGAAGGATGAGATCCTGCATCCGGAAAGACCCCACTGGGGGCTCGCAGAGGTCTGCCGGCGTATTTAAGCGGGCACGAGGGAGGGATTGCTACGCGAACGCAGGGCCCCCGGGACCGACCCGGCCCCCTAGAGGCCTTTCATCCCCCGGAGCCGTTCCCACCCCCATGAAGGTCCTGCTCTTCGCGGGCGCCCGCGACGCCGCGGCGGGCCGAGGGAGCGTGGAGATCCCCCTCCCCGGCGAGGGGGCGATGCTGGGGGAGGTGCTCGAGGAGCTCGTGCGCGGTCACCCCCCGCTCCGACGCGTCCTTGCCTCGTGCCGGTTCGCGTTGAACGGGGCCTACCTGGAGGACGGGGGGACGCGTCGGTTGCACAACGGCGACGAGCTCGCGGTCCTCCCGCCCTACTCGGGAGGTTGATCTTGCCCTTCGAGCTCACCCGGGCCCCCCTGCGGGCCGGGCCGATGCTGGCCCGCGTCCAGGTGCCGGGAGCCGGCGGCGTGGAGCTCTTCGCGGGGATCGTCCGCGCGGACCGGACCACCCGGGGCCGTGTCCGGGCCCTCCACTACGAGGCCTACGCGCCCCTCGTCCTCTCCGAGATGGCGAGGCTCGAGCGGGAGGCGCGCCGGCGCTTCGCTCTGCTGGCCGTGGAGGGAGCCCATCGCCTCGGGCGCGTCCGGGCCGGCGAGGTCTCGGTCCTCCTGGCTGTTGCGGCCGCCCACCGGCGTCCCGCCCGGGAGGGGCTCGCCTTCCTCGTGGAGGGGCTCAAGAGCGCCTTGCCGATCTGGAAGGAGGAAGCGGGGCGAGGCCGAGCCTCGCGTCGACCGCGAAGACCCCTTCCCCCTCGGGGAGCACCAGCAGCGGGTTCACATCGAGCTCCTCGATCTCGGGGAGCTCCACGGAGAGCTGGCTGAGGCGGTAGAGAGCGTCGTACAGCGCCGGGAGGTCCCGCGCCGGTTCCCCCCGGAAGGGCTCGAGGAGCGAGAAACCCTGGATGCCGTGGACCATGTTCTCCGCCCCCGGTGGGCGCAGCGGGGCGAGGCGGAAGCGGACATCGTGGGTCGCCTCCACATAGATCCCGCCGAGGCCGAAGACGAGCACCGGGCCGAACTCGCGGTCCCGGTGCATCCCCAGGATCACCTCCCGGCCCCGGGAGACGAAGCGCTCCACCTCGTACCCTTCCAGGCGCGCCCGGGGGGCCCGGATTTTCAGGGTCTTGGCCATGGAGGCGAGCGCCTCAGATCG
>JAKATE010000207.1 GCA_021828085.1 Thermoplasmata archaeon
TACAAGAGGTCACCGGGTCCGTTTGCGCGGCTTCGCGAAAGGGACTTCCTGATGCCGGCTCGGGGAGAATGCAAAGGATCGAGGAACATCGGGTTCCAGCGATTGCTACCCCAAATTCTGGGAGTACGGTGTTGCGGTGTCCGGCTCCCTCGAAGGGCCCACCGTTGAATGTGGCAAAAACGGGGAGACCGCCCCGATCCAATCGCCGATGAGATGGGGGCGCGCCCCGAGAAGGGAGTTGTCGCGGGGACGCGTGCCGTTTTATAGGGGAGGCGGGTCGAGACGATGACCGTCCCGAATCGGTCGATGCCCGTGTGGGGTAGCTACGGAAGCGGAACCACCCGCCTTCGCTACAATGGATTATCCTAGGGGCCTGCGGAGCCTCAGACCTGGGTTCGAATCCCAGCACGGGCGTCTCGACACTCGTAACGAATACCTTATTTAGCTCCCCGGCCTGGGTTCGCCCGTATGGCAAAGCGCCACGAGCCCCGTAACGCCCGTCCCACCGTCAGAGCGACCCGTCCTCCCTCGGGGAAAGTCGGGCGGGAGGTGCACCGACACCTCCTCGCGGATCCGGCGATCCGGGGATGGTACGAGGAGCGGGCCCTCCGCTCCAAGCTCTCCGCCGACACTTACCTCCGGCAGCTGGGGGGCATGGCCCAGCGGTTGCAGCTCGAGCCGAACCAGATCGTGAAGCTGGCAGAGAAGGACCCCGACAAGCTCCACGACCTCCTGGTGAAGTACGCGACCGACCTCCAGCGGGAGGGGCGGCTCGACTCCTACATCGCCAAGACGTTCGACGGGCTCCGGTCCTGGCTTCGGGCGCGGCGCTCCAGGTTCGACCTCTTCCCGCGCCTTTCCCCGGCCCGGAGCGTCTCCCTGGAGGGGGAGCGGGTCCCCACCCCGGAGGAGCTTCGGGGGATCCTGCTCCCCATGAGCCTCCGCGGGCAAACCTCCGCGCTCTTCATGGCCCATGCGGGCCTCCGCCCCGGCGTCCTCGGCGCGTACGAGGCGAAGGATGGGCTCACCCTCGGAGACCTCCCCGATCTCACGCTGGGGCCGTCCCCGGACTTCTCCGAGCTGCCGTTCGCGATCCGCGTCCCCTCCCGCCTCTCCAAGACGCGGAAGGCGTACACGACCTTCGGGACGAAGGAGCTGGCCGACACGTTCAAGGCGTACCTCAAGGAGCGGATGGACCGGGGCGAGGAGCTCACCCCCAGGTCCCCGGTGGTCGCGGCGGACCCCTTGGGTGTGGCCCGGGGGTTCGCGAAGGGCACCGGGTTCCTCACGACCAAGGGTGTGGTCCTCGAGCTCAGGGAAGGATTGAAGGCCCACGCTCCCGAGGGGGTCCGGTGGCGGCCCTACGTCCTCCGCGCGTACTGTTCGACCCGTCTCCTCATGGCGGAGGGGGCGGGGAAGATCTCCCGCGACCTCCGCGAGGCGATCCTGGGGCACGATACCGGGGTCGCGGGGCGGTACAACGTGGGCAAGACGTGGGGCCCGGAGCTGCTCCGGGAGGCCCGTTCCTCCTACAAGCGGGCGGAGCCGTATCTCCTCACCACCGGGAAGGCGGAGGACTCGCAGGAGGCCGTGACCCGGGCGCTCCGCCTCCTCCTCGCCGCCCGCGGGGTCCCCGCGTCCCAGCTGGAGGGCCTCGACCTCGCCGGGAAGAGCGACGAGGAGATCGTGGCGCTCCTGAAGACGGTGGGGGCGGCTATCGGCGGCGAGAAGAGGGCCGAGAAGGCCGTCTCCGTCCGCGAGGTCCCCGCCCTGCTCGAGGCCGGCTGGGAGTTCGTCTCGCCCCTGAACGGGGAGATGGCCGTCCTCCGGGCGCCGCCCGCGGGCTCGGGGACGGACTGAAGAAGCCCCGCTGGAGAGCGGTGAGCGCGTTCCGCTTGTCCATCAAATCCCAGCCCTCGATGCTCCTCGCCTCGAATTGTACGAGGAACCTGCGGTTGGCGCGTCGCCGGAGGGCGGCTGCTTCCTTCTTCTCCTCCTCCGAGATCTCTTCGTCCCGGCCCTCCTCGTTCGCCGGTCCGATGGCCGGCGGTTCGTCCGCCGGTTCGATGGGTCGGACGGAGAGCGGGCGCTCGAGGGGGATCCGGGCCCGGCGGAGTTCGAGCTCCACCTTGAGCGCGGTGTCCTTGAAGCGATCCCGCAGGAACTCCCAGGCCGCTCCCACGAGGCCGCGCCGGCTCTCGTCGTTGAGGTTCTTCAGGGCCTCCTTCATCGTATCGACGGAGTCCCTCAGGAGGTCGAGGTACGCGAGCGCCTTCTCGCCATCATCCGCGAGCCGGTAGAGCTTGCCGACCTTCTCCACCTGCCCCGTCTTCTGCAAAGCCCGGAGCCCCCGAGCGACACGCACCTTCACGGACTCGGGGTTCACAACGATCCCATCCTTGTCGAGGTTCTCCTTCACCCTTTGGACGATGTCGGTGAACCGAATCACGGAGTTGGTCAGCTTCCCCCAGGATAGTGCGTTCTCCACCAGCTTGCAATCGGACGGCTTCCCGCTTACCGAGGAAGGTCTCCCAGGGAACGGTTTGCGCTTCCGAATCTTCTGCATTTGTTACCTCGGCCCGAGTGGGTAACAATTGGGGTTATTAAAATACCCTCCGGGTTTGAACCATGGCGATGGCGATTCGGCGGCTCCTCCGGTTTGGGCGTTCCCTCGGGGTCACGCTCCCGCGTGAATTGGTGGTCGAGCGCGGGCTCCAGGTAGGGGACCTCGTCGAGGTGAGCCTCACCAAGGGCGCCCTCGTGCTCGTCCCCTTGGGGTTCCGGGCGGTCCCGATACCGAACCGCGGGAGTTGCCCCCCGGTTGACCCCCCGGAGGCCTCACCGTGATCGACATCACCGCCGCCAAGCGCAGCGTCACGGCGGACTTCGCCCCGGGGCACCCGGGACGGGAGGCCATCCTCTCCTTGCCGGATCGGCTTCAGGAGCGGACCTTCGACGAGACCTTCCCCCTCTTGGTTCGATTGCTGCGAACCCCCGCGGGGGGTCGCCCCGGCGTCGGAATCGCCGGGACGGGAGGTCCGACCGATGGCTCCGGCCGACCCCGAAAGTAAGGAAGAACGGGGCGTTCTTCACTCTTTCCCTCGCCTCCGGGCGGCGGACCCGCTCGCCGACCCCGGCCCCGCGGTGCCCGGCCGGTGCGCTTTCTGCCGCCAGGGGTTCCCGGCGGACGAGACGGAGGGGGAGTTCATCGTGAAGATCGG
>JAKATE010000208.1 GCA_021828085.1 Thermoplasmata archaeon
AGCCCTGACCGACGGAAGGTCGGAAGGACGGGTGAGGTCCCTTGGGCGGGGGGGCGCCGGAACACCACGTCGGAGGGAGGACCTACGCGGGGGAACAGCGCGGAGAGCTCTGGCCCCGGCTCGAAGAGATGAGCGACGCCAACCGCTCGACCTCCCGAGGCGTCCCCTTGAAGATCAGCGTGTCGCCGATGAACAGTCCGTAGTCCCCAGGAACACCCCAGAAGACCTCCCCGTGGGCGGCCACCCCCAGCTCCCACTCCGCGATTCCCCCCATTTGGAAGGAACTTGGAGCCGGGACCTCCGACAGCGGCAGGTCGAGCTCGAGCTCCGCTCCCCGTCGGGGTGACCGCCACTTCCGCTCGAGGCGGAAGAGCCGACGGTCGGTGAGCGCCGTCAGGCGACCGTCCAGCCGCCAGGCCAGAACGAGGCGCTCCCCTGGGTCCAAGAGCCGCTCGACCGCCCGGTTGCGAGTCGCCAACATGGCCAGCGTCGTCGTCACCGGCCGCTTGCCGCTTCAACGTTCCGTTTCGAAGGAGGGGAGGAACGCAGACCGACGAACGCGCTCTCCATCGCGGGCCGCAGGGGAGGCACGACACGGAGGCGGTCAAGGTCTCCTGCCTTCGCCCAAAGGAACTCCGTGTGCTCGGAGGGATCGAGCTGCGGCGGGGCACGAGACCTGAGCGAGCACCGGAAGCAGGCCACGACGCTCTCGAACGGGCCCTCCCCCCTCGGCTGGATCTGCGTGAGGAACACGTGGGTGGGTGCGAGCACCCGCACGTGGAACCCGGTCTCTTCCCGCACTTCCCGCTCGAGAGCGAGCTTCAGCGTCTCTCCCCGGGCGAGGCCACCCCCAGGGAGGTCCCAGCGTCCTGGCCAGATATCCAGGTCGTTCCTGCGGCGCAGGAGCAGAAGCCTCCGGTCCCGGAGGATGATCCCTTTGGCGCCCACCCGGACCCACAGACGCTCGACGGCCACGCCCCCGGGAGAGCGAACGCAGGAAAGAACCCTGCGGGCGACGAGGCTGGCACCTCGGTCCGCCGCGCGGGTGGATGACGAGGAGCCGCCCTCCCCACAGCTATGAGCCCGCGCGCGTGGGGAGGAAGGTGCCGAGGAGCGCGCACGAGAGCGCTAAGCCTTCGCCCACGGGCTCCCGGAAGGAGTACATTCCCTCTCCGCCCTCCATCCGCCTGACGGTGACCCCACGGGCGAAGGACGCGCTCATCGAGGTCCTGAGGGTCCGCCCCCGTGGCTGCGTCGTCCACCTGACGATGGTCCCGGGGAAGAACCCTCATCCCAACCTCACCTTCGCCCCGGCGATCCGAGGCGAGGAGGTGTTCGAGCAGGATGGCCTCCCCTTCGTGGTCGACCGCGAGAGCCGTCCTCAGTTCGCGGACGCCGTCCTCGATCACGTCGTGGAGGACGGGTTCGCATCCTTCGAGGTCGATGGCCCGAACCTTCCCCACCGAGGCGGGGGAACCGCGGGAAAGAAGTGACCCGAGTGAGCCGAGAGGGTCGGGGGGGTCCGTGCGGGATGCGCCGGAGAGGGGCGCCGGAGGACCGCCCTTCGCGGGAGCTTACCGCCTGCCCTGGCGCTGCGCCGCCCTCCCACCGTCCCCCATGAATGGCCCTTCGAGCTTGACCTGACCGGTTCGGCGATGTTTTCAATCGTTTTCGTACCCAAAAGAAGTGGGGGGAAATCCGCATTCTGCATACGTCGACCGTCCAGGACCGCGCTGGGTGGGTGGAAGGCCCCGACCCGGTCGGATCGATGGGTTCCCCGGACCCGGTCGGGGACCGCTGGGGGGTCCAGGTCTCCGAGCAGCTCGAAGAGCTCGGGTGGACGGCAGGCCTGCTCCGAACCCTCGGGGAAAGGATCGCTCGCGCCGAGACCGCCGAGGCACGGGCCTTCGGTCAGAACCTCATCAAGCACGCCGACACCCTCTCACGCCTGAAGGATGGCGCGCTGGCGTTCACCGCGCGCGTCATGGAGGCGGACGCATCGTTGGGGGAGGGCCCGTCCGCACGCGGGCAGGTCCTGGACGCGCTCCGCAAGTGCGGCACCGCCATGGTCGCGGCGGCGTCCGGCTACACGGTCACGGCCCGGCAGATCCATGGTCTCGGCGGGGAGCTGAAGACCGCGATGGGGGAGGCGATGATCATCGCGCGCTTGGTCGAGGAGCGAGGCAAGCAGATGAGCCGCCTCGCCCAGAAGCTGCGGACCGAGGGCACCACCCGCACGGCGGGCCTCCCTGTGTCCTCTGGCTGAACCGCTCGCCTTCGACGTACCGACCTCGAGGCCGGACTTCCTCGGTCGGCCGCCTCGGCCATCGACCTTTCTCGAAGCGCCGCGCGGCGAACGAGGGCCCGCGGTCGCCTCTGGCCTCGGCTGGACGCACCACGGCGGTCTTCTCGATGGTCCCGCACCGCCGCCGGAACCCTGACGTCCCCGTCGAGAGTGGACCCCTTAGAGCGGGGTCCCGGGCCCACGCGAGAGGCGCGGAGCCTTGCGCTCATGGCACCGCACCCCGGCATTTCTGCGAGGAGTCGAGGTTCGGTACCCCGTTCGGGCGTGGTCCTGACCACAAAAGGCCGGAGAACGGGGCGGTCCTTCCCTGGAGAGCCCCCGCTTCCCGCGAGCCTCGCGCTTCGGGGCGCCACTCGTTCGACTGCCGAGGCTAGGGCTAAATGTCCCAACCATTTCCGCACAAATCATGTCAAGCGCACACATCGCCCTCCGACTGGCCGTAGCGACCCTCACCGTACTGGCTCTGGCCGGGCTCCTGCTTCCGGTAGGAGCGGCCGCTCATCTCGGTGGGACGCGCGCCGCCACCGCGGTACAGGGAGCGCCTATGACCACCCCCACCGCGGGGAGCAGGGTCTCCCTCGCGGGCCTGCCGTCCTGGGGTCAGCCCGTGATCCGCCCTGACGCCGCCCCGGGATCGGCCTACTCAGGGGCCATGGCCTCCAGCCCCACCGGCTCCCACTGGGTGGACGTCAACGCCTCGACCAACGGCTACTTTCCCGGTCCGCGCGCCTACGGCGCTTCCGCCTACGACCCGGTCGACCACGAGGTGGTGGCGTTCGGCGGCTACAACATCCGGACCAGCAGCCAGCTCTCCGACACCTGGGTGTACAAGAACGGGGTCTGGCTCAACATCACGTCCTGGAGCTCCACCCACCCGTCGGGGCGTCTCGCTGCGCAGATG
>JAKATE010000209.1 GCA_021828085.1 Thermoplasmata archaeon
CTCCACCATCACTTGCACCCCGTCGGCGGCGGGGAAGTACGATCTGACGGTGACGGTCACGGACCACGCGGGACAGTCCGCGGTGGCTTCCGTCCCGCTCACCGTGGTCGCGGCCTCGTCGCAGGGAACGAACGCTGAGGACGCGCTCATCCTCTGGATGCTGTTGCTGATCGCGCTCATCGCGGTCGTGGGAGTCGCGATCGCGTTGGGGCTCCGCCGCCGCGGAGACGCGGCCGGAGGTGGGCAGGAGCCTCCACCCCTGCGTCCTTTCGAGTCTCCCTCCTCGGCTCCCTCGGCCGAGCCACCGAGGGCGGAGGCTGCCGCGCCCCCTCCCCCCGAGACCCCCGCTCCGCCCCCTCCTCCTCCCGAACCCGCTGCCGATAAGGAGACGGCCGAGGCGACCGGTGCTGCTGCAGCAGACACACCCTCCGACGCGTCGGCGCCGGAAGCAGCCACGCCGGAAGCGTCCGCTCCGGAAGCTACGCCCGAGAGCAACGGTTCCAGCCCGGGAGGCGAGAGCCCGGAGGGGAGCGCCCACGACGTCCCCCCGGACGGAGAAGGACCGGGAGCCAGTCCTCCTGCGGAGTAGGGCGACGCGCCCCCGTCCCCCTGACATTCTTCACGCGGGAACGAGGAACAGGACCGCCCGGTCTATCGGTCGCTGGGGTGTCCCGTTGCGTGCCTATGGCTCGCACGGCACACCTTGATATCCTCGCCACGGGTGAAGAGAACCTCCGGAACCCCCGTCGGCCCACGCAAACGTTTCGCCAATTGGGGCGCCTGAGACGCATGAGCGACCCCGACGTTACGCCGGCGCGAGAGCCACCGGCCCAAGAGCCCACCTTCGAAGACCTCCCCCTACATCCGACGCTCCGCCGGGGCGTACGGGAGATGGGGTATCGCAATCCCACCCCGATCCAGAGATCGACCATCCCTGACGCGGTGCGGGGCCGCGACCTGATCGGGACGGCGCAGACCGGGAGCGGGAAGACCGCCGCGTTCCTGCTGCCGATCCTGGAGCGGCTCATCGACCACCCCCCGGGCCGCATCTACGCGCTCGTGCTCACCCCCACGCGTGAGCTCGCGCTGCAGGCGGACGGATTCCTTCGCCAGCTGGGCCGCCACACCCGGGTCCGCGGTGGCGCGGTCTACGGTGGTGTCGGCATGGAACCGCAGGAGCGCGCGCTCCGCGGCGGGGCCGAGGTCATCGTCGCGACGCCCGGACGGCTCCTGGACCACATGAGCCGGGGGTACGTCGACTTCCGTTCCCTTGAGGTCCTGGTCCTGGACGAGGGCGACCGCATGCTCGACATGGGGTTCATCCCCGACGTCCGACGTATCCTGCGGAACCTCCCGTCCCGACGCCAGACCCTCCTCTTCTCGGCCACGATGCCCCCGGAGGTGGTCCAGCTTGCGCGGGACTTCCTGCACGAGCCTCGGATGGTGCGCGTGGAGGAGACCACGGTGGCAGCGGCGGGGGTCACGCACCGTGCCCTGCCGGTCCCCCAGCACCAGAAGACGGACCTGCTTTCCTTCCTGCTGAAGGACCCCTCGCTCACGAGCGTGCTGGTCTTCACCCGGACGAAGCACCGCGCGGACCGCGTGGTCCGCCAGCTGAAGCAGATCCACGTGGACGCCGGTGTCATCCACGGCAACAAGAGCCAGAGCCAGCGGGTCAAGGCGCTGGAGGCGTTCCGGCGCGGGTACCACCGCGTGCTCGTGGCGACGGACATCGCCGCCAGGGGCATCGACGTGGAAGGCGTCTCGCACGTCATCAACTACGACTCCCCGAACGACCCGGAGACCTACGTGCACCGTGTCGGGCGGACCGCGCGGGCGCAGCGACAAGGCATCGCGATCACGATGGTCACTCGGGAGGACGACGACGAGTTCTCCCGGATCGAGCAGTTCCTCGGCGAGCGGATCCCCCGGGAGCGTCTGGAGGGGTTCCGGTACGAGGAGCCGCCGCGACACGAGCCCTCCCCACCGCCGAGGAGCGGGCGCCCCATGGGCCACGGACGTGGCGGGCCCTCCCCTTCCTCCCAGTCGTCGGGGCGCCGCTCGTCCTACCAGCCCACCTCCCGGCGCTGGTGACTGGGAGCGGGGCGCGCGGGCTCAGCTAGCGGGTTTCTTCGGAAGCGCCCGGACCCCGTCCGGGCCTTCCGCGGTCAGCCCCTGCTCCGCGCAGGTCTGCAGGATCCGGTTCAGGCCCGCGAGCGAGATCCGGTGCCCGCGGCGCTCGAGCTCCTCGAGGAGCTTGCGCCGTCGGATCGGTTCGGGCCGCGAGCCCAGGACCTCCATCACGAACCCGACCGACCCTTCCGGGATGTTCGCGCCCATGCCCATGGGCTTGCGCCCAGCTCCGGAGGGATTTACCTCTGGCGTCCCGGCGCCCGGGTCGCTCCCTCAGCTCAGGGCGGCGGAGGGGGCCAGACCGGCGGGGGCGGGGCGGGCGCATACTCCGGGGGCGCCCAGGAGGGGGGTGGGGGCGGCGCTGCGTATCCCCCTTGAGGGGCGTAGCCCGGGGGGCTACCCTGCCAGGGACCGGGCTCGGGATACGTGGATTCGGGCGGCGCGAGGTTGCTCGGGTCCTGGGAGTGTCGCCTGCGCCGGTGCACATACACCGCCGCGACGACGACCGCAGCGATGGCGACGACCACGACCACCCAGAGCCACGGGTTCCCGGAGAACGCCGCCAGAAGGCCCTGGTTCGCGGGAGCCTGGACGGTGACCGTCCACGTGGCGTTGACCTCCTGCCCGCTCGAGTCGTTCGCGGTGACGTGGACCGTGAAGGTCCCGCCGGATCCGTAAACGTGGGATGCGGGCCCGAGGTTCCCTGAGTTGACGGTCGTGAGCGCGCTCTTCCCATCTCCAAACCGCCAGGAGAGGGAGATCGGCCGCACGCCGCCGACCAGCGACGCGTTCAGGAACGCGGTGCTCCCGAGCTGGATGCTCGCCGTGCCCGAGATGGTCATGGTGAGCAGCGGGGGGTACGTGGCGGAGAGAGTGCCGTTGCCCATGAGCTCGAGCTGGGAGGCCCCGTTGGTATGGGCGAAGCCGGAGAGCGCGAAGCTCGGGGAGAAGTACCCCGAACATGGGAGGGCGGCGTAGGAGTAGTTCCCGGCCGTGAGCGTCGCGAAGGAGCCGTTCGCGTAGACCTGTCCACCGATCCGGACCTGGCAGTTCCCCGGCGCGACGTGC
>JAKATE010000033.1 GCA_021828085.1 Thermoplasmata archaeon
ATCTCGCGACCGGGAGGTCCCGGGACGGGTGCCCCCGCGGGGGGAGCGCCCGCGGCGACGGCTCAGGGTCCGTGCGCAGGAGCGTCGTCCCGTGGGCGGTCCGTCCCGCTCGGGAGGGGAGGCGAGCCCGCCTCCGGCGGGCTTCCCGCGAGGACCTCGCGGTGACGTCCAATCACCCCGATCGCCCTCCCCACGAGGAAACCGGTGCTCAGGGAGAGGAGCGCGTCCACCAGGGTGAGGATGCCCTGGGTGATCGCGCTCAGGTTGGCCGGGGCGGCCACGGGGGCGAAGGAGAGGTACGCGGGCAGATACACCGCCTCGAGGCCGAGACGGACCAGGTAGAGGGCGACGTAGAGCACCGCCGCCTGCATGCCGAGGCGGTACCTCCAGTTCCCGTTCGGGGTCCGGAAGAAATCGACGCGCTCGCGCGTGTAGCCCGCGAAGAAGTAGCTCCCCGCGGCGAGCACGCCCACGTCGAGGGCGAGGGTCCAGAGCGGCAGCACCTGGTAGGAGAGGAAGAGGGTGAGGCCCAGCAGGAGGACGTAGACGCCGGCGAAGACGAGCAGCCGCCCCTCGGAGAAGCGGGCGCCCTTCGTGGTCAGGTACGAGCGGCGGAGGATGAGCAGCAGGAAGATCCCGATGAGCACCAGGGTCCCGGTCGAAGCACTCTCCGCCACGGGGCGCGGACCCCGGGGGGCTATTTGTGCCCGCCCTCGCGCGGGGGACTCCCGGTTCCCTTCCTCGGGACCTCCCTCGCTCTCAAGAGGGCGGGAGGTCGACCCGGGGCGGACGTTGCCCAGGGGCGCGGCCGATCCCTCCACCGACGTCGGCGTCGGCCGGCGTGGCGCGGGTCCCTACCCGAAGTAGATGGGGGTGGCCTCGGGGGTCTTCTTCTCCTCCTCGGGCTTCGCCTGATGGAGGATCTCGACCGAGAGGAGCACCGCCGAGGGGATGAGACGGATCCGACCCTTGCTCTCCGGGCCGGCGCTCTCGTCGAGCTCGATGGCCATCGCCTGGTCCCCGCCTCCGAGGCTCACGTAGCCCCGGAAGGTCCCCTCGGTGACGAGCGGTGCCTCCCCCTTGTCCCCCGAACGGAGGACGACCGTGGAGCCCGTGGTCAGGCTGATCGCCGACCGCTTCTTCTCTTCCGCCATTCCCTTCTCCCTGCGGGGAGGAAGCCCACCGGCCGTATATGAGTCCCGAGGTCGCTCAAGAACCCGCCACGCTGGCGGGCGGAGCCCGGACGCTCCCTTCCTTGGGGGCGCGGACCGTCCGGCGCTCCTCCTCGAGGAGCGACTGCAGGTGGTCCACCGTCTCCCGGTAGCGCTTGAGGGCGTTCGTGGCGTTGGCCTCGACGAAGTCCCACGCTCGGGAGAGGTTCCCGTAGCGCAGCCGGTAGCCCTTGCGTCCCCGGACCTTGTCCTTCGTCTCGGAGACCTCCTCGAGGAGATCGAGCGTCTTGAGCTTGTTCAGGTGGCGGTAGAGCGTGGGCTTGGAGGTGTCGAGGACGCTCAGGAGCTCCTCCGCGTACCAGGAGCGCTCCGGGTTGCGGAGCAGGCACTGGCGGACCAGCCGGTAGGCCACCGAGCGCTCCGGCGATTCCCCTTCCGGAAGGTAGCCCAGGTGCACCAAGAACTCCTTCAGCACCTGGTCCGGGTCCCGGATCGGGGTGAGGGGAGTGCTGTAGCGCAACTGCAGCTCGAAGGTCACGGGGTCCTGCAGACGCCGGGACGGACCGGTCGTTCTTGAATCCTTCGAGCGACCCGGGAAAGCCCGGGATCAACGGGCGAGGCCGCTGCCGAGGAAGGGGATCCCCGTTCCGGTGTTGAAGAGCAGCACCCGCTCGCCGGGATGAAGGCGTCCCCCGGAGAGGAGCCGGGAGAGGGCGGCGTAGGGGGCCGCGCCTTCCGGGGAGGCCGAGACCCCGTGCCTCCTCCCGAGCTGGCCCATGGCCCGACGGATCTCCTCGTCGCTCACCGGGACCCCGTCCCCCTTCGTCTCCCGCACCGCCTCCAGAACCCTTTCCGAGGCGAAAGGGGCGGGGACCAGCAGCCCGGGCGCCACCGTCCGGGGCTCCGCCCAGGGTTCGATGCGGGGCTTCCCCTCCTGCAGGGCCCGGACGAGCGGGGCGCATCCCTCCGGCTGGACCGCGTAGAGACGCGGGGGCCGCTCCAGCAGCCCGAGCTCGCGCATCTCCGAGAAGGCCCGGGCCATGCCCACGAGCCCCGTGCCGCCCCCGGCCGGGTAGACCACGGCGTCCGGCATCCGGTCCCCGCGGAACTGTTCGAGGATCTCCCAGCCCATGGTCTTCTTCCCCTCCACCCGGTAGGGTTCGCGAAGGGTGGAGACATCGAAGGCCCCGGTACCCTCCTCCCGCTGGCGGGCGGCGATGCCAGCGTCCCGGATCGTTCCCGGTACTCGGACCACCTCGGCCCCGTAGAGCCGGCAGGCCTCCGGCATCGCCTCGGGGGTCGCCTCCGGCAGGTAGACCCGGACCTTCCGCCGAGCGCGGGCCCCGTAGGCGGAGAGCGCCACCGCCGCGTTCCCGGCGCTCGGCACGAAGAGCTCGGTGAGCCCCAGCTCGCTCGCGCGGGAGACGGCGACGGCCATCCCTCGGGCCTTGAAGGACCCGGTCGGCAGCGCCCCCTCGTCCTTCACCCAGACCTCGAGGCCCGGGGCCTCGGGGACCTCCCCCAGGGGAAGGACCGGCGAGCATCCTTCCCCGAGGGAGGAGATCCACTTCTCGTCCCGGACCGGCAGGAGCTCCCGGTACCTCCAGAGCGTCGTGGGACGGCCGGGGAGGGAGGCCAACCAGGCGTGGCCTTCCAGCCGGGAGAGGTCGTACTCCGCGAGGAGCGCCGAACCGCACGTCGGGCAGACCGTCTGCGGACGGTCGGCATCGAAGCTCGCCGAGCAGCCGCGGCACGTCAGGCGGGTGAGGAGGGAACCGGTGGACATGGACGAGTCCATCAGGGCCGGCTTAAACCGGTTGGGGGACCGAACCGGGGAGCAAACCCGATTTACGGCTTCCCTCCTCCCCCCGCTCCCATGAGCTTCGCGCTGTACCGTCCCCGCACCTTCGAGGAAGCCTTTGACCTCCTCGACCGGGAAGCCGAGCGCCCGGTCCTTCCCCTCGCCGGGGGGACCGACCTCCTGCTCGCCATGGAGTTCGGCCGTCAGAACCCGAGCGGGCTCCTGTCGCTCTCCCGGCTCCCCCTGGACACGCTGGAGGTCCTGCCCGACGAGATCGTGGTGGGGGCCACGCTCCCCCTCCGGACGCTCGAGCGCCGACCCGAGGTCGAAGCGCGGCTCCCGGGCCTCCTGGAGGCGGTCCGCGAGGTGGGCAGCGTCCAGCTGCGCCACCGGGCGACGATGGGGGGGAACCTCGTCCGGGCCGCTCCCGCCTCCGACCTGCTCCCCCCGCTGCTCTCCCTCTCGGCTCGGGTGGTCCTGCGCTCCCGGGAGGGCCGGCGGGAGCTCCCGGTGGAGCAGTTCCTCCGGGCCTCCTGGACCACCGAGCTTCGACGCGGGGAGATTCTCGAAGCGGTGCGCATCCCGGCCCCCCGCGCGGGGGCCTACCGCTGGCAACGGGTCCGGCCTGCGAACGCCATCTCCCAGGTCGGGGTGGCCGTCGCTCTCCATCCGTCCTCCTCCGGCTCACCGTGGCGGGTGGCCGCGGGAGGGACCGAGCCGACGGCCTCCCGGCTGGTCCGGACCGAGGCCGAGCTCCCGGCCGTGGATCCCTCGGAGGCGGAGATCGAGGCCGCGTGCGCCCGCGCCGCCGAGGAGGCCAGCTTCAGGGCCGACCTCCGGGCCGGTGAGGACTACCGTCGGCACCTGCTTAAGGTCCTGCTCCGTCGGACCGTCGAGGCGACCCGGGAAAGGTCCCGCCGCCTCCCCCTGGAGCGACCATGAGCGCACCGCTCGTCCTCCAGGTGAACGGCGAGACGCGAACGGTCCCCGATGTTCCGGATTCCGAGCGGCTGCTCGACCTCCTGCGCTGGCGGCTCGACCTGCGGGGGACCAAGGAGGGCTGCCGGACCGGTGACTGTGGGGCTTGCACGGTGCTCGTCGAGGGGGTGAGCACGCTGAGTTGCCTCACCCTGGCGAGGGAGGTGGAGGGGAGCGAGATCACCACCATCGAGGGGCTGGCCTCCTCCCCGGAGGCCCACCAGCTCCAGAGCGCCTTCGCCGAAGCGGGCGCGGTCCAGTGCGGCTACTGCACCCCGGGGTTCGTTCTGGCGCTGACCGGCCTCCTTCGGGAGCAGCCGGGGGAGCCCCTTTCGGCGGAGCTCCTCCGGAGCGAGCTCGGCGGCAACCTCTGCCGGTGCACCGGGTACTTCGCCATCCTCAAGGCGATCTCCCGGCGCCTCGGCGAGGGCGCCTCCTCTTCGGTCCCCCGGAGCGAGTTCCGGGTGGAGAGGCTTTCGCCATGAGCGTGCGCGCGGACGCCTGGGAAAAGCTCGGCGGGTCATCGGTGTACGCCGCCGACCTCTCGGTCCCCGGCATGCTCTGGGGGGCGTACGTCACCTCGCCCCACCCCCATGCGGAGATCGTCCGGGTCGATCGTTCCCGCGCGCTCCGGGTCCCCGGCGTGGCCGGGATCCTCACGGCGGAGGACCTCCCCGGCCTCCTTCCGCGGGCGCCGGAGCCGGAGCGCCCCCTGCTCGCCACGAAGGAGACCCGATTCCCCGGGGAGCCCGTGGCGGTGGTCGCAGCGGAGAGCCTGCGCGCGGCCCGGGAAGGGGCCCGGGCGCTCGCGGTGGAGTACCGGGAGCTTCCCGCGTTCACCGAGATCGAGCGGGAGTTCCCCCGGTGGCCGTCTCCCGAGGAGATGCGCCGTCACCCCCAGGTCAACGCCCACGTCCACGCGCGTCGGGGGGACTTCGAGGAGGAGCTCCGCCGCGCCGACCACGTCCACCGCGAGCTCTACCGGACGAGCATGGTCGCCCAGGTCCCCCTGGAGACGCACGCCTGCCTGGGGGAGGTCCGGGGAGAGGAGTGGTACGTGCGGACGACCACGCAAGCCCCCTTCGGCGTCCGGGAGGACCTGGCGGACAAGCTCGGGCTCCCCCAGGAGCGGGTCCGCGTGGAGGGCACGTGGGTGGGAGGGGGATTCGGCGGAAAGAACGAGGCTTTGCTCGAGCCCCACGCGCTTCTGCTCTCGCGCCTGACCGGGCGCCCGGTGCGCATCGCTCTGAGCTTCCGGGAGGAGTTCCTGTTCGCCCGGACCACCCAGCCCGCGCTCTTCTGGATGGAGAGCTGTGTGCGGGGAGGACGGCTCGTCGCCCGCCGCACCCGGCTCCTCCTCGACACCGGCGCTTCGCTCCCGGGCCGGGACTTCGCCCTGGGGTACAGTCTGGGGTTCACCCTGGGACCCTACCGGCTGGAAGCCTTCGAGCTCGAGGGGTACGCGCTGCGGACCCACCGACCCCCGTTCGGCCCCCATCGCGCTCCCCTCGCGCCCCAGTGCACCTTCGCCTCCGAGGGGCACATCGACTCCCTGGCCCGGGCCCTGGGGGAGGATCCGACGGCCTTCCGGCGCCGGCACCTCTGGCGACCGGGGGACGTCAGCGCCCTCGGACAGAAGGTCCGGACCTTCGCCGGCCCGGAGGCGCTCGAGCGCGCCTCCCGCACGGCCTCCGAGTGGAAGCGGCAGCATCCCACCCACGGGGTCGGCGTCGCCATCGGATACTGGTCCATGAGCACCAGCGCGGGAGGCGAGGCCCGCCTGAGGCTCGGACCTACCGGTCTGGTGATCGAAGAGGGGGAGCGGGAGATCGGCAACGGCACGGTCTGCCAGGGGCTCCCGCGCGTCGCCGCCGCGACGCTGGGGCTCCCCGAGGAAGCGATCAGGGTCTCGTATGGGGACACCTCCCGCGCCCCTTTCGACAGCGGGGTCTGGGGGAGCCGCACGCTCTCGGCCCTGGGCTATGCGGTGGCCAAGGCGGCCGAGGAGCTCCTTCGGAAGCTCCGGGAGCGACTCCCGGGGGACGGGCCGCTCTCCCTGGACCTCGGGACGGGCGCGGTCCGCGTCGTCCGGGACGGTCGGTCCGTCCCTCTGGAGGAACTGCTGACCCCAGAGGAGCGGACCGCAGGCGGGCTGGTCGCCGAGGGAAGGCACTACGGTCGGAGCAGCGAAAAGCTCGAAGAGGCCCTCGTGCTGGAGGGGGAGATGTTCCCCTACTCGGATCTCATCGCCAGCGTCCACGTCGCCGAGGTGGAGGTGGACCGGGAGACCGGCTCCGTCCGCGTGCTGCGCTACCAGGCGATCCAGGATGCCGGGAAGGTCTGGAACCCGGAGGGCTTCCGGGGACAGGTCGAAGGGGCCGTGGTCATGGGGCTCGGAACGGCCCTCACCGAGGAGGGGCTGCTGGATGAGAAGGGTCGGCTGCTCAACCCGGGGCTGCTCGACTACCGGATCCCCACCATCGCCGATCCCCCCACGTCGCTGGAGATCGTGGCCCTGGAGGGAAGGCCCGGGACCGGGGTGGGAGGGGCCAAGGGGATTGGAGAGCCCCCGATGATCCCGGTCCCGGCCGCCGTGGCGAACGCCGTGGCCGACGCCACCGGCACGCGCGTCCGCGCCCTTCCCCTGACCCCGGAGCGCGTGGCGAGAGCTCTGGGCCTGGTCCCGCCCCGGGAGGAGGGGGCCGGTTGATCGAACGCCGTCAGGCCGCGGAGTGGGTCCGCGACTACCCCCGCCCCCTCCTCGTCGGCGCCGTCGCCTCCCACTCCGCCCTCGACACCTTCGACGGGGCCGTGGCCGAGGGCCTGGGCACGCTCGCCCTCTGCCAGCAGGGGAGGGAGAAGACCTACGCGCGCTACTTCCGGACGGTGCGCGATGCGGCCGGGAGGCGGGTTCGGGGATGCGTGGACGAGGTCCTCGTGACCTCCCGCTTCTCCGAGGCGCTGGTAGGGACCGCCGCGGCCGCGCTGCGCCGGCGCGGCGTGGTGCTCGTCCCCAACCGTGCCTTGAGCTCCTACCTCCCCATCGAGGAGGTCGAAGAGAAGGTCGAGCTTCCGATCTTCGGCTCGCGCCGACTTCTCCGCCTGGAGGACCGCTCCGAGCGGGAGAACTATTACGGCCTGCTGGAGAAGGCGGGACTGCCGTTCCCTGCGGAGGTGAAGGACCCGGAGGGGATCGACGGTCTCACCATCGTGAAGCTCCCGCACGCGCGCAAGCGCCTGGAGCGGGGGTTCTTCACCTGCTCCTCGCCGAAGGAGTACCGGGAGCGCTCCCAGGCACTCCTGCGGGCCGGGGTGATCCTGCCGGAGGACCTCGCGAAGGCGCGCAAGGAGCGCTACATCCTCGGGCCGGTGTTCAACCTGAACTTCTTTGCGAGCCCGCTCGCCCCCCGGGGAAGCGAGCTCGAGCTCCTGGGCATCGACGAGCGCCGCGAGAGCTCCCTGGACGGACTGGTCCGCCTGCCGGCCGAGGAACAGCTGAGCCTGCCCGAGCGCGACCGGATCCCCGAGTACACCGTCGTGGGCCACGCCAGCTCCACCCTGCGGGAGTCGCTGCTCGAGCAGGCCTTCTCGCTCGGCGAGCGGTTCCTCGCCGCCGCCCGCGAGCAGTACCCGCCCGGGGTCCTCGGCCCGTTCTGCCTTCAGACCTGCGTGGACCGCGACCAGCGCTTCTTCATCTTCGATGTGGCCGTGCGGCTCGGGGGCGGGACGAACGCACACATGTCCGTGGGTCATCCGTACGGGAACGCCCTCTGGCGGGAGCCGATGTCCTCGGCCCGCCGCATGGCCCGGGAGCTCAGGCTCGCGCTCGAGGAGGACCGGCTGGAGGAGCTGGTCTCGTGAGCGCGGGGGAGCCGGTCGCGGCCCCGGCGGGGCCGCTCCTGAAGACCCCGCTCTACGGATCGCACGTCGCCCGGGGAGCGCATCTGGTCCCCTTCCACGGCTGGTCGATGCCCCTCTACTACGCTTCCACGGGCATCCTCGCCGAGCACCAGGCGGTGCGAGAGGACGTGGGGGTCTTCGACGTCTCCCACATGGGCATCCTCTCCCTCGAGGGGAGCGGGGGGGCCTCCCTGCTCTCCCGGCGCACCCCCTCGGACCCGCGCCGAGGCAAGCCCGGGCAGGTGCGCTACACCTGCCTGCTCGACGCCGACGGGCGGATGATCGATGACGCCCTCTGGGCCCGCACCGACGCAGCGGACGAGCCGACGAACTTCCTCTTCGTGCCCAACGCCGGAACAGCCCCCCGGATCTTCGAGCTGCTCCGGCAGCACCGACCCAGCGGGTGCTCCATCGCGCTCCACAACGGTCGTGCGGGGATCCTCGCCGTGCAGGGGCCGCGCTCTCGGGCGCTGCTGGAGGAGCTGTTCGGCTGGAAGCTGGACGCGCTGCGCTTCTACACCGGGGCGTTCTTCGCGCTCGATCCCGGCGCGCCGGGCATCTCCGAGCTGGGGGGCGAGCTCTCCCGGCGTCTCGCGTCCCACGCCTGGGTGAGCCGGACCGGCTACACCGGGGAGTTCGGCTACGAGATCCTCCTCGCCGCGGAGAGGATGCGCGGGGTCTTCGACCGTCTGCTGGAGCGGGGGGCCGTGCCCTGCGGGCTCGGCGCGCGCGACACGCTGCGGATGGAGATGGGCTATCTGCTTTCCGGGGTGGACTTCGATCGCGACCGGTCCCCCCTCGAAGGGGGCCTGGAGCGCTTCCTCGAGTGGGACCACGCGTTCGTCGGGAAGGAGGCCCTCGAGGCGCAGCGCCGACAGGAGGGGTACGCCCGCTGGACGGGTCTACTCACCGACGAACCCGGGGTGATCCCCCGACATGGCCAGCCCTTGCGGGCCGGTGACCAGGAGGTCTCCCTCGTCAGCTCCGGGGGCCTCTCTCCCACGCTCCGGAAGGGGATCGCGCTCGCGTACCTTCCCCCGGCCTATCGGAAGGAAGGGACCGAGCTCACCCTTGCGCTTCGGGGCCGGGAGGCGCGGATGCGGGTGACCCCGCTTCCCTTCGTGCGGCCCAAGCCTCCGGTCGCGCGCCCGGGACCGGCAACTCCTCGGGCGCCGACCTGACCCTCCTTCCGGGCGGACGCAACCGTCCGGCAGGGATCGGGCCCTTCAGGCCTGGGTGATCCAGAACTCGTTGCCGTCAGGGTCCCGGAAGATCGCGAAGGTCCCCCACGCCTCCTTCTTCGTCGGCTGGGTGAACTCCACCCCCTTCGCGCGGAGTTCCCGCTCTTCGGCCTCCGCGTCCGGGACGCTGAATCCGATGCCGGTGTTGCCCGGCTCGAGCGGGCCGTTCACCGTGCACAGGTGGAGGAGGACGTTCGAGCCGCGGGGCCGTACCGTGACCCAGTGGCCCCGCTGGTCCCGGATCTCGAAGCCGAGCTTCTCGTGATACCACTTCGCGCTCTTCTTCGCGTCAGAGACCACCACCGCCACGTCCTCGAAACGCAACATGCGAAGAAGGAGCCCTCCGAGCGCTTACGGGTTTCGTCGGGACCGGCCCCCTCCCGCGGGCGGTGGGGGCGGCCGGGGGGTAGCGAACCCGGCCCTGGGTCCCCCCTGTACGCCCAGAGCAAGGGAAAAAGCCCAGGGAGAGCATCGGGAAGGTGCGACGATGAGGGAGAGGACGGGTCTCCCAGGCGATCACGTCAGGCGGTCCCCGGGGGGGCGCGGTCCGTCCATCCCTTCTTCGGCTCGGAGAGCGCCGGAGCACCTCCCCTCCTCCTCTCCGGGAGTCGCGCCCGGGCATGGCTGAGCGAAGGACGCCGGCGCGGATGCGACCGGATGCGGACCCGTACCGGCTACCCGACGAGCTGCCGGCCCCGGTCGATGACGGGGCGGCCTCCCACCTCGAGGGCAGGCTCCTTCCCTCCCTCGAGCTCCGGTCCACCTCGGGGAGAAGGGTGAACGTCGCCGAGGCGGCCCGGGAACGGGCGGTCTTCTACTGCTACCCCGGGACGCTCACTCCCGGGACCCCCATCCCCGTGGAGTGGAGCCTCACCCCCGGAGCCCGGGGGTGCACCCCGCAGAACCGGGGGTACGGGCTCCATCACCGGGAGCTCGAGATGCTCGGCTGCCAGGTCTACGGGGTCAGCGGCCAGGGAACGACGGACCCGGACCGGGGACTGGCCGAGCAGCGCGAGCTCGCGGGCCGGCTCGCCCTCCCTTTCGAGCTGCTCAACGACTCCCGCTTCGAGCTGGCACGCGCGCTGGGGCTTCCCACCTTCGAGGTCCGCCTGGACTCCCCCGACTTCGACTACGCCGGGAAGAAGGTCCACTTCGTCCTCCAGGGGGCGACGCTCCTGCGCCGGCTGACCTTCGTGGCGGAGCGCTCCCGCATCGTGAAGGTCTTCTACCCGGTCTTTCCCCCGGACGCCGATGCCAGCGGGGTCCTCGCCTATCTTCGGCAGACACGGGACGGGCCCCGCCGCCGGGGGCCGGCCCGGGAGAAGGCTCATGGCACGCGTCCGCTCGCGTAGGGCCATGCCTCGGAAGGCCGGCCGGACGGCGTTCCTTCGACAGCTTCGCGCCTTCCTCGAGGAAGACCATTACCGGGAGGACCTGACGACCCGCTCGGTCATCCCCGCCTCCCTCCGCGCACGGGCCACCCTGAGCGCCCAGGCCCCGGGGGTGGTGAGCGGGGTGAGCGTCGCCCTCCTGCTCCTGAAGGACCAGGGGCTTCGCGCACGGGCCCGGGTGAAGGACGGGGACCGGGTCCGACGCGGCACGCCGGTCCTCGAGATCGAAGGGCGCGCCCGGCGGATCCTGGAGGTGGAGCGGACCGTCCTCAACCTCATGACCCACCTCTCCGGCGTCGCGAGCGCCACGGCCCGGGCCGTCCGCGAGGCCCGCCGGGTCTCCCCCTCCTTCGAGGTCGCGGCCACCCGGAAGACCCTTCCCGGCCTGCGTGACCTGGAGAAGGCGGCGGTGATCCACGGAGGAGGGAGACCGCACCGTCGGGACCTCTCGAGCGCGATCCTCCTCAAGAACAACCATCTGGCCCTCGTCCCTCTCGCCGAGGCGGTCCGTCGGGCCCGCCGGGCCGTGGGGGAGAACGGAACGGTGGAGACCGAGGTCCGCTCCCTTCGGCAGGCGCGGGAGGCCGCCCGGGCCGGTTCGGATCAGCTCCTCTTCGACAACGTCTCCCCCGTCACTGCACGCCGATGGACCCGGGCGCTCGAGACCGAGGGTCTGCGACGGGGGCGCCTGCTGGAGGTCTCGGGAGGGGTCCGCCCCTCCAACATCGCGCGCTATGCCGCGACGGGGGTGGACCGGGCCTCCCTGGGGGCTCTCACGCATTCGGCCCCGGCACTTCCGATGCACCTCACCGTACGCCCCGGAAAGGCCCGTCGAGCCGCCCCCACGAAGCATTAAGGCCCGGCGGGCCCTCGAAGTCCCCGGGAGGGTCCCATGGAGATTCTCGAGGAGATCGCGCAGCTCAAGCAGGAGCGCAACGCGGTCATCCTGGCGCACAACTACCAGATCGGCGAGATCCAGGACCTCGCGGACTTCGTGGGGGACTCGCTCTACCTCTCCCGGGAGGCGGCCCGCACCTCCGCGCGCGTGCTGGTATTCTCCGGGGTGCGCTTCATGGCCGAGACGGCCAAGATCCTCTCCCCGGAGAAGACGGTGCTCCTCCCGGATCTGGAGGCCGGATGCTCCCTCGCCGATTCCATCACCGCCGAGCAGCTCCGGGAGTGGAAGCGGCAGTTCCCGGGCGCGGTGGTCGTGAGCTACGTGAACACCTCCGCCGAGGTCAAGGCGGAGAGCGACTACTGCTGCACCTCGGCCAACGCCGTGGAGATCGTCCGGCGCATCCCGGAGGACAGGGATGTCCTCTTCCTGCCGGACATGTTCCTCGGCGAATACGTCCGCAACAAGACCGGCCGGAAGAACATCCACCTCTGGGTGGGGGACTGCTTCGTGCATGCCCGGATGCGCCCCGAGAACGTGACGCAGGCCCGCGCGACCCATCCGGGAGCGGAACTCATCGCCCATCCGGAGTGTGGATGCACCTCGGAGGTCCTCTCGGAGGTGGACCAGGTGCTCTCCACGGACGGGATGCTCCGCTACGCGGAGACCACGCATTCTCCCGAGGTGCTCGTCGCCACCGAGGTGGGGATCCTCCACCGGATGCGCAAGGAGAACCCCCAGACCCGCTTCGTGCCCCTTTCGGCCGAGGCGGTCTGCCCGTTCATGAAGCGCAACACCCTCGAGAAGCTCCGCGACTCTCTGCGCTACCTGCAGTACCCCATCGAGCTCGACCCTGCGATCATCCCCCGGGCCCGCGTGCCCATCGAGCGGATGATCGCCGGTTGAACCACCCGGGTTTCTCGTCTCCCTCCGGAGGGACCGGGGCGCTCAGCGCCTCCGGCGCCCCGGGGTCCGAGCGGCGGGAGGCCCCGCACCTCCGGCGGGCCGTAGGTCCGCCCAGGGATCCTCCCGGGCGTTGAGGACCTGCTCCGGCGGGACCCAGCCTCGGGTCGCGACGCCTGCCGCGAGGCTGAGCCGGCCGAGCTCCTCCGGCAAGCGGGGGCGTGCCGTGAGCACGAAGAGGCTCCCGCCCTCCGCCAGGGACCGGAGGGGGGTACGAGGAAGGAGGACCTGCCGGGCATCTGCCCCGACCTCGCGGGGGATCCCGGTCGCCCCCTCCCCCCCCGAACCCCCTTCCCCCTCGTGGGCCAGGAAACATCCCTCGGCACCCCCGGAAGGGAGGCCACGGGGGGAGCGAAGGACCCCGAAGTCCGCCCCGTCGGCCAGAACGGCGCCGTTCCCCTCCACCCCGAGCAGGAGCCGGATCCCCCCGAGCGTTCTCGGGAGGCGCTCGCGAAGGGCGGTCCCGCTGGTCCGGCTGGCGGAGAGGTCCGCCTCCCGCACGACGAAGCCCAGATACCCCAGCTGCTGGCGCCGGGCCTCCTCTGCCCACGGGAGTGCATCCTCCTCCCCGAACGAGGCGGGGATGTGGATGTGGAGCTCTCCGCGGAGGTCCTCGCGCTGGACCAGCCGGGGGAAGGAGCCGGACTGGGCCCGCTCGATCTCCCCCTGGTTCTCCCGGACCTCCGGCGGCATATAGGCGAGGCCGACGGCACGGTAGAGCCCCTCCTCCGTGGGGGCCGGGGTGAGCCGGTCCCCCTCGCTGAGGCCGTACTCGTTGATCTTGAGCCCGCGCTGCTGGGCGAGGGCCCGGAGGTGGACGTTGTGGTCCTTGGAGCCGGTGAAGTACTGCCAGGCGGCCCCGAAGGAGTCGTCCGGGACGACGCGAAGGTCCACCTGGAGTCCGCGCTCCAGCACTACGGTGGTCTTGGTCGTCCCCGACAGCTTGACCTCCCGGACCCCCGGGAGGGTCCGGAAGGCCCGCATCACGGCGGCGGGGTCCCGGGAGGTCGCGAGGAGGTCGAGGTCCCCCACGTCCTCTCGCCGGCGCCGGAGGCTCCCGGCGTAGACCAAACGGTCGAGCGGCGCACCGGTGTCCCGGAGCGACTGGATCAGCCCGTCGGCGATGCGCTGGGCCTCGGGCAGGGGGAGGCGCGACTTTCTCGCCGTTACTCCCCGCGCTTCCCGGAGCGAGGCCCGGAGAAGCTCGAGCTTGCGCTCCTTGAAGCCGGGGAGGCCCGCCAGTCGGCCGGTTTCGAGCGCCCGCCCCAGGCCGGCGAGGTCGGAGATCCCCAGGTCCTGGTAGAACCTCCGGGTCGTCTTCGGGCCGATGCCTTCGAGCCGCATGATCTCGAGCAGCCCGGGGGGCCATTGGCCCCGAAGGCGGGCGAGATAGGCCACCTGCCCGGTCCGCCGGAACTCCTCGATCTTCGCCTGGAGCGCCTCCCCGATCCCCGGGAGCTTCTCGAGCTCCTTCGGGTCCTTGAGCTCCTTCACCTCCTGAGGGAACTGCTCAAGGGTCCGGGCCGCCCGGCGGTAGGCCTCCGGCTTGAAGCGGACCCCCTCGAGCTCGAGGAGATCGGCGATCTCGTAGAAGATCCGCGCGAGCGCCTCGTTGGGCATGTCAACGGGAGACCCCGAGGAGGCTCTTGGAGATTCTGTCGCCTTCCCCGGCGGATACGGAATCGTGAAACGGGGGCGGGCCTCCCCGGGCGGAGGTGGGGAGATGGAGAGCGTGGCCCCTCAGGACTTCCGGGGAGAGCGGCTGGAGCGGCCGGGGACCTGGGCCGTGAGCTTCCTGGCCTCCTGGTGCCCGTTCTGCCGCGCCTTCCGACCGAAGTTCGAGGGCTTTTCCACGCCTCCCGGCGTTCGTCTTGCGGTCGCCGACCTGAGCGAGGACAGCAACCCCCTCTGGGAGAGCCTGGGGATCGAGGTCGTCCCCACGCTCATCGTCTTCCGGGAGGGGACCCGGGTCTGGCGGCGCGATGGCCAGGGAGGCGTCGGGCTCGGGGCCGCCGACCTCGAGGCGATGCGCCGGGCGCTGGCCTGAGCTCCCTTTCCGTGCTCGCGCCCCGGTCGGCGCGGGCCGGTGGGGACGACCCTCCGGGCGGCAAGGAAGGACCCCTCCCGTGACCGGGGAGCTTTGAAAGTTCGCGGCTCCGCCGGGGGAGGACCCGGTCGCAGTGGACCTGTCGCCGACCCCGGTCCGCCGACTCCCCCGGCCCGGAGGGGACGGTCCGGAGTCCGCGGGCCCCGGGAGTCACCCGCCCTCGGGTTCACCGGGCTCGGAGACCGGCGGTGCCGTCGCGCGGAGCTTCGCCCATGGGGCAGGGCTTCGGCAGGTATGAGTAGCGGGGACCCTCTCGGAACTCGGAGGCGGACGATCTGACCAACGAGTCCTACATCCTCGTGGCCCTGGGGAGCGCCCTCCTCGCGGCGTTCATCGCTGACGTGCTGGCGCGACGCAGCGGGATCCCCGACGTGGTGGTCCTCATCCTCCTCGGGCTGCTGCTCGGTCCGGGTCTCCACCTCACCTCGGAATCCACCCTGATCTCGCTCGCGCCGTACGTGGGCCTCATGGCCCTCGCCCTCATCCTCTTCGACGCGGGGATGGACATCCGGCCCCGCGAGCTCGGGGGGGTCTCGGGGCGCGCGGCGGCCTTCGCCGCGGTCTCGGTGCTGGTCTCCTTCCTGGCGCTCTTCCCCTTCGCGTACTACGAGATCGTCGGCCGGTCCGTCCCCCTGGCGCTCATCTTCGCGGGGGCGCTCAGCTGCACCTCCTCCGCGGTGGTGGTCCCCATCGCCGCCCGGCTGACCCTCCCCCCAGGGGCCCGGAGCACCATCAACCTGAGCTCCGCCCTCGAGGACACCTTCGCGATCATCACCGTGACGACGCTCTTGCTCTTCTACACCCCCGGGCACGCCGGCATCTCCCTCGTCGTCTCCACCATCCTCCCCCTTCCAGGCGGTATCCTGGGGGGCTTCCTCGGCGGGCTGCTCTGGATCGTGGTCTCCGCCCGCTACCAGCGCCTCAAGTTCTTCTCCATGGCGACGGTGGGCTTCCTCCTCTTCCTGGCCGGGCTCGTCGACCTCTTGGGAGGCTCCGGCATCCTCGCCGCCCTAGTCTTCGGCATCGTGCTGGGGAACGCGAGCTCCTTCGAGCGGTTCTTCCACTGGGGGCGTACCATGGACCTCCTCCCGTACGTCCGGCAGTTCCAGACCGAGGCGGCCTTCGCGCTCCGCGCCTACTTCCTGCTCCTCCTCGGGATGCTCGTCGTGATCGGGGCGAACTTCCTCAACGTGGTCGTCCTGGGCGCGGCCCTGGCCGGGGTCCTCATCCTGCTCCGCTACCTCGTGGTCTCCACCTTCGTCGAGCGCAGCCTCTTCCCTTCCCGCTGGCGTGCCCCCCTCTCCGCCCTGGGCACCCGGGGGCTCACCTCGGCGGTCCTCGTCGTCCTCCCCGTCTCGCGCGGTCTCATCTCC
>JAKATE010000034.1 GCA_021828085.1 Thermoplasmata archaeon
GATCTAACGCGAGCAGCGTGCCGGCGTTCGTGGCGAGGACGATGTTCCCGTCGACCAGGGCGGGGCCGGCCACGAACGCGAAGCCGGGGGCGCTCAGGTTCGTTTCCCACTCCAGGGTGAGGGTGATCGGAGCGAGCGCGAAGAGGGCGCCGTCGGGGTAGGCGACGACGACCGGGCCGTCCCCCCCCGTGACGAGGCCCACGATCGGGCCTGGGGAGAGCGTCGCCTCGGCCTGGGCGTGCGCCATGAAGGGACCGAGCCCTCCGGCGAGCCCATCCTCCCGGGCGTCCCCTCGGGGGAGGGGCCATCCGGCCAGGGCGCTCGAGGCGCCGACCTGGACCCGGAAGGGCACCTCGGTGTGCGTTCCACCGGTGTCGTTCACGAAGAGAAGTCCGGAGTAGAGGCCCGGCAGTTCCAGCAGCTCGCTGAAGACCGGGCCGCTGGCGGGGGCGTTCCCCCCGAGGATCCAGGTCTCGGAGACGTTCGAGACGGAGCCGGGCAGGCCCCGGGCCGGGGAGCTCGATCCTCCCGAGACGCGGGCCGACCCTTCGAAGAGCAGGGGGGCTCCGCCGCTCAGGGGATGCAGGCTCGCCACCACCTGGAGGGGAGGATCGACGGTGAGGTTCAGCTGCGAGGTGCCGAGGCTCCCCGCCGAGTCGGTGACCGTGAGGTTCACCGCGTAAGTCCCCGGGTGAGAGTAGACGTGGTCGAAGGTCCGGTTCCCCCAGGCGCGCGAGCCGTCCCCGAAGCTGAGGGTGTAGTTCACGTAGAGGCCGCTCCCTCCCAGCGCCTCAGGGACGAAGGTCTCCTGGACACCCGCGTCCACGGGGTCCCGAGCGACCTGGATCACGGGGAAGACGGCCGTCACGACCCGTGGGGCCGAGGGGTCGCGGTCGCAGAAGCCCCCGGCGTCGCAGGCGGTGAGGGTGAGGGCGAAGCGTCCCTCGCTCGTGTAGCGGTGGACGGCGCTGCCGTTGAGTCCCGAGAGCCCCTGGACGCTCGAACCGTCGCCCCAACCCACCGAATAGGTCCAGGCGCTTCCCCAGGGAGCGAGCCCTCCGCTGAGCGAGACCTCCAGCGGGGCCGGACCCGCCGGGGGGGAGGGGAGCGTTCCGAGCTCCCAGGCGGGAGGGTGTTCTACGGAGAGGTTCACCGGACCGGCCGCCGGGTCCACGAGGACCTCGGTGAGCGTGGGTCCGAGCGTCTGCACCTCCCGGACCGAGGGAAGGAACTTCCCGGGCCACTCGTAGGTGAGGCTCGCGCTCGCCGAGGAGCTGCCGACCGGGGTCACGGTGACCCCGGTGGCGTTCCCACTGGCGAAGAAGGCCTGGAAGCTCCCTCGCGCGGGGAGCAGAGCGCTCAGCAGGAGGGAGACCGGGAGCGGGGCGTACACCCCCGAAGGCGTGGCCTGGAGGCCCTGGGAGAAGGCCACCGTGAGGTTGAGCGAAGGCTCCGGCGCCCCTCCCAAGGAAGCCACGGCTCCGGTGGGGTTCGAGGAGGTCACGGTCAGGTTGAGCGTGTAGCGGGCCAAGGGAGCGAGCGGGGCGTCGAGGCTCCAATCCACCGGGAGGATCGAGAGCGGCGTGGAAGGCCCCGAGACCACCCGCTCGAGGCTCACGAGGGGTGCGACGGAGCCGTTGCGGGAGAGGTTCGCGAAGAGCGAGTAGCTCCAGCCGGAGCAGCTGCAGGAGACCTCGAGGGCGGTCTCCACCCGGAGCAGGGATTCCGATCCCGGAGGGAGGAATCCCGGGACGGTGACGACCCCGTTGGAGAGCGCGACGGAGGTCGTGCTGTTCACGCTGAGCGAGGAGGAGCGGTTGAACCAGAGCTCGAGCGCGGGGAGCCCGCTCCCGCCCCCCACCTGGCAATCCGGGGAGGCGGCGGAGCAGAGCGCGCTGAGCGTGACCTGGTACGCCGCGGAAGCGTTCAGGAGGGAGGGCGTCCCCGTCGTGAGGTTGTACCAGGGTCCCGAGAAGGGTGGGGAGGTGCCGTTGAGGAAGCGGAACGAGGACCCATCGGACAGGTCCGTGACACGCAGCGAGACCTCCACCGAAGCGGCGCCGGAAGGGCTGTGGACGGCCACCTGGGCGGCCTCGAGCCCCGAGACCGACGGGGGGAGGCGCTCCTGCAGGAGCGTCGTCCAGCTCCCCGCCGGGAAGTACGCGCTGGCGTTGACGAGGAGGGAGTTCCCCGGAGCCGTGGGCGAGCCGAGGCTGCTCACGGGAGGGGGGGGTGCGGGCGCTCCGCCCGGCCCTCCCGGAAGGGCGAGGGTCGACGCTCCGAGGGCGAGGCCGACCAGCAGGACGATGACGATCCCGAGCCCGGGGCCGATCCCTCTCGGGGAAGGGCACGAACGGACCGAAGCTCCCCTTCCCACGGCCGTTTTCACGAGAGGAACCCCTCTTGAGCCTTCATGTCCACTGGAGAGGAGGGAGGGAAGGACCCAGGAGATGGCGCAACGAGCCCCGGCCCCGGACCCCGCGCCCCGGCGCCCGGCCCCCCGCGCCCCGGTGCGGCTCCGTTTCCGACGGCGGGCCCTCGCTGCCCTCCCGGGAGAAACGCTCAGCCAGGCGCTCCTGCGCGCCGACCTGGTCCCGTGGACCCGCTCGCTGCGCTACCACCGTCCGCGGGGGCCTTTCTGCGGGCTCGGACAGTGCACCGGTTGCCTGGTGAACGTGGGGGGCGAGCCGAACGTCCGGGCCTGCCAGGCGATCGCCCGCGACGGGGACGTGGTCCAGGACCAGAACGGCTGGCCGTCCTCCCGGTGGGACCTCCTGGAGCTTCTCGATCTGATCTTCCCGCGGCACCTCGACACGCTGCATGGCTTGCGGAGACCGGCGGTGTTCACCCCCCTCTACCAGCGGGTGGTCCGTCGCCTGGCCGGTTACGGAAAGCTTCCCCCCGGAGCTCCCCCCCCGTTCCCCCGCTCGCTCCAGTGGGACGCCGAGCTGCTCGTCGTGGGCGGAGGGCCGGCGGGGAGCGCCATCGCCGAGGGCCTCGCCGGTCGCTTCCCGGAGCTGAGCGTGCTGCTCCTCGACCGGCACCGCCGCGGGAGCCTCCCCGAGGCCACCCCCGGGAATCTGCGCCGGCACCGGGGCGCCTCGCTCATCTTCCTCCCACCGCCCGAACCCTCCGGCCCCTTCCGGGGGCTCGTCGCGCTCGACTCCGGTGCCACCGCCGAGGTCACCGCGCGCCGGGTGGTCCTCGCGACCGGGGGCTACGACGCCTCGCTGGTCTTCGCCGACAACGACCGCCCCGGGATCTACACCGGGGATGGGGCGCTCGCCGTCGTTCCTCCGGACTCCCCGCCTCCCTTCGCGCACGCCGCCCTCGTCGGGGCCACCCCCCGGGCGGCGGAGCTTCTCCGCGTGCTCGGCCCGGCGGTCGAGCATCTGGTCTCCCTCGAGCCACTGGACCCCCGAGCGCGCCAGGAGTGGGAGGGGCTCGGCCCCCGCGTCCTCGATGACCGCCTCGTGCTCGGGAGCACAGGGGGAAGGAGGGTGGACGGCCTCCGGCTCAAGGACCGCCGCTCGGGCGCGCTCGAGCGCATCCGCGCCGACGCGGTGATCCTGGCCGTGCGGCGCCTACCGAACGTGCCGCTCTTCTCCCAGGTGGGGGCCGCCCTGGAGTGGCGGGCGGGCGTGGGGGCGTACTTCCCGGTCCTCTGGCCTTCCGGCGAGACCAGCGTCCTCGGGCTCTATGCCGCCGGGGAGGCGGCCGGCTTTTCTGGCATGGAGGCCGCCCTGTCCTCCTCCGAGCGCGTCGTCTCCGCCCTCACCGCTGAGCTCCGGGGGGAGCGACCGTCGCTCCCGCCCGCCCCGCCGGGGGAGCGGAACGGACCGGAACAGGTCCCTTTCCTCCTCTCGTACTACCACGAGTGGCTCCGGAGCGAGCCCCGGGGGAAGGCCTTCCTGTGCCCTTGCGAGGACGTCGTGGTGGAGGAGCTCGACGAAGCGGTCCACGAGGGTTTCCAGGGCACCGAGGAGATCAAGCGCGTGACGGGGACCGGCACCGGACTCTGCCAGGGTCGCTATTGCCTGCCCGAGGCGCTCCTTCTCCTCTCCGTCCTCGAAGGCCGTTCGCCGCAGGAGCTCGGGTACATCACCCAGCGCCCCCCGGTCTGGCCGGTGTACCTGGGCGGGCTCGCCCCCCCTCCCCTCCCCGACCCTGCCTCCGAGGTCCCGGCATCGGAGACGGCGGAGGAGGAGCCGTGAGCGCCCCCGTCGCCTCCGAGCCCGAGGTGGTCCTGATCGGGGCGGGGGTCCTGGGGCTCTTCACGGCGCACGCCCTCGCCCAGCGCATGGACCCTTCGCGCATCCTCGTCCTGGACCGCGGCTACCTGTCGGCCGGGGCCTCCGGCCGCAACGGGGGAGGCGTGCGGCAGCAATGGGAGGACCCCATCACCGTCCGCTGGGCGAAGGAAGGGGTCCGGGTCTACCGACGCTTCGCTCGGGATTTCGGCTTCAACCCCTGGTTCCGTCAGGGGGGGTACTGCTTCCTCGCCTTCTCGGAGGAGGAGCGCGCCCGGTTGCGTAGGATGGAGGGGGTGGTCCGCGGGGAGGGACTCCCGATCCGTTGGCTCGAAGCCGACGCGCTCCAGGAGAGGGTGCCCCGGCTCGATCCCCCGGGCCTTCTCGGAGGGACCGAGCTCTCCTCCGACGGGGTGATCTACCCCTTCCCGGTCCTCTGGGGGCTTCGGGCTTCGCTCCTCCGCCTGGGGGTCCGGATCCGGACCCGGACCGAGGTGGTCGGGATCGATCGGGATGCGAAGGGTGTCCAGGGGGTCCGGACCCGGGAGGGTCGGATCCCTGTGCGGCGGGTGGTGAACGTGGCCGGTGGGGCGTCGCGTTCCGTGAGCGCCCTCGCGGGCCTCCGAGTCCCCAACGTCCCCTCCCGGCACGAGATCCTCGCCACGGAGGCGGTGAAGCCCCTCTTCGACCCCATGGTCGTCACCTTGCGCCGCGGTAGCTACTTCTCCCAGTCCATGCGGGGGGAGATCATCGGGGGACTCGCCCCCGAGCGCGCCGAGCCCGCCGGAGAGGGGCTTCCCTCCTCCTCCCGGTTCCTGCACGACGCGAGCGCCGAGCTGACCGAACTCTTCCCTTCCCTGGCGAGGCTGAGGGTGCTCCGGTCGTGGGCCGGCCTCTACGACGAGACCCCGGACGGCTTCCCCATCCTCGGGGAGGATCCCCGCCTCCCCGGCTTCTTCCAGGGGAACGGGTTCGGCGGCCACGGCTTCATGCTCGCCCCCGCCGGCGCCCCTCGCCTCGCCGCTCTCGTCCTCGGGGAGAGCACGGACCTCGACCCGGGGAAGTTCGGACCGGGTCGGTTCTCCTCCCCTGGGGCCTCTCCCCGGGAAGGTCTCGTCCTCGGCTGACCCTGGGGCGGTGCGGCCGATCGTCCCTCGCCGGTTCAAGCGGGGGCCGGGGCGAGGGGGAAGGCTGCCAGGGGGGTGTGGACCGCCCCTCCGGGCTGGAGGAGGCTCTCGACGAGTTCCACGCGGGAGATCCAGGTCGCGAGCAGCCTCGTCCCCCGATGACGCTCGAGGAGCTCCCGGGCCTCCTCCACGGAGCGGCCGGGACGGAGCCGCTTCACCGTGAGATGGGCCACGAAAGGCCTCGGCTCCGGGGGGAAGCCGAGCCCGGCCAGGCCTTCCTCCACCCGCCGGGCGAGCGAGGAGAGCTCCTCCCGACCCTGCTCGACGTTCACGTAGAGCACCCGGGGCCGCTCCTCGTTCGGGAAGGCCCCGAGCCCCCGGAGGGACAGCCCGAAGGACCCCGCACCGCGGAGCGCCCGCTCGAGGGCGGGGGCGAGGGGGGCCACCCGGCCCGCGGCCACCTCCCCGAGGAACTTGAGCGTGATGTGGGGGAGTGCGCCCCCGCCGCCGGAGACCGTGCCGAGCCCGGGGACGGTCACGGGCGGCAGGGGTACGGCGACGAAGAGCCGCGGCACGAGGGGCGGAGGGCGGAACGCCTCAAGGCGCTGTCGTGAGCGAGGGGGAGGGATGCCGTTCCCGCCAGCGACGCATCCGCTCCTCCGTCAGGCTCCAGACCGCAACGGGGGTCGGGTCCCTTTGTCGCCGCCGGAGGAAGGAGCGCAGGCGTCCCGCCCCTTTCGGTCGACCGGTGACCCAGAGAAGTCGCGCGCCCGCTTCCCGCGCCTTCTCCAGCGATCGTTCGAGCCGTCGGGGGTCCTCGAGGCTCGTGACCTCGACCTCCACGTGCAGGGGAGGCTTGGCCCAGGGGGGAGGCGGAAGGGACCCCGCGGGCGTCAAGAGGAGGCGGGCATCGGGGAGACGCCGGTCGAAACCGCCCTGCTGGGGGAGTTCCAGGGCGACCCCGGAGTAGGCGAAGAGGGCGAAGACGTCGCGAAGGAGCCTCCGATGCTCGTGCGACTCCCGGACCGCTCCGGTCTCCCCGGACCAGCCCAGGCGCGCCCACCCGGCCTCGCTCAGCCGATAGCCGTCGCCCTGGGGGACCGCGTATCGACGCTGCAGCGCGCGCGGCCACCAGGGCGGAGCGATCCGATCGGGCTTCCACCCCCGGAGCAGCGAAAGCAACCCCTGTTGTTCTTCGAGCCGCTCGCTCCCCTCCAATCCCGCGGGACCGGGTGGTTCGCCTCGAGGGGCTCCCTCGGGAGGCGGGGCCAGGGGGGGTGCGGGAGCTCCCGGTGCCGGCCGGTCCGGCAGGACCATCATCATGGGGGTGCGCGCTCCCCAGGGACGGAACCAGGATCTCCCGGGGGGTAGCTCCACCATCGACGCGAGGAACTCCCGCGCGGCCGCGGAGGAAGGGGCGAGAGCGAGCTCCGGGGCGATCCAGCCGAGGAGCTCCCGCGCGGGTTCCGGGGCCATCCGGAGCATCCAGACAGAGCCGATGTCGGACCAGGGCCCGCTTTCCCGCTGGGCTCGGATCGACCCGCCTCCCTGCGTGGCGAGGAGCGCGGCGACTCCGAACTTCCTTCCCCCCTCCACGATGGAGGCGAGGAGCGTCGGGGAGAGCAGCTGGGCCTCGTCGAGCACGAGGAGGGCACGGAGCCGTTCCTCCCCGGAAGCGGGCTCGCGGGAGAGGGCCAGGTACGTCCGGGCGAGCAGCAGGTTCGCGACGAACAGGCTCGCCCCCTCCCCCAGCTCCCCTCGGGGAAGGCGCAGGAGGAGCGAGAGGCCCCGGGAGAGCCGCTCATCGAAGCTCTGGGCAGGCGTCCGGGGGGCCACCAGAGCGCGCACCCGCCCATCGAAAAGGACCCGGGAGAGTCGGTTCTGGACCGAGGCCAGGAACTCCGGCTGCCGGCGCTGCCAGTGGACCAGCTCGGAGAGGAAGTCCTGCAGCGGTCCGGAAGGTATCCCGGCCCTCCACTCCGGCGCGTGACGGAAGGGGTCGTGGAAGAGCTCGGCGAGGTCCCGCAGGTCTCCCCCTCCGGCCAGGACGCACCGTAGTCCCCCTTCCAGCAGCCTCTCCATCCGGGGACCCCAGTACTCCTCCCGGCCCCAGCCTCCCGGCCGAAGGGCAGCGAGGACCTCGGGCACGATCCGCTCCGGCCCGGCCGCGTCCGCGGAGAGGACGTCCACCCCCTCCTCCCGTTCCCCCCCGATCCCGATGACGCAGACGCGTCGCGCCTCCTCCGGTAGGGAGAGGGACGAACGAAGGGCCGGGACCAGGTCCCCATGAAGGTCCAGCACCACCAGCGGGGTCCCTCCCCGGAACGTCTGGAGGGCCGCGTGGGTGAGGAAGCGGCTCTTGCCGCTCCCGGTGAGCCCGACGACCAGGGTGTGGCGGAGGAGGGAGCTCGGGGTCGGGACCCACGGTTGGGCATCCGACCACCCCCAGGCCCAGCATCCCTCGGTCCGGGGGTACAACGGAGAAGGTCCCGGCGGCCCTGCGCCCGAAGGAGCGCTCCACGCAGAAGCGAACCGGGACCGGTCGGGTCCCGGGGCGGCTCCACTGTGGAAACGGCGGAGCTCCCGTCCCTGCCACTCCCCGAGGGCGACGCGATGCGCGCGTCCCGCGGGGTCCCAGGGCTCGACCGGCCCCCCTAGGGCGAGCCCGAAGTGCGTCCCCACCCGAACGAGCGTCCTCCACGCAACGGAAGGGGCCCCACCGGCGGCGAGACGGAGGTGCACCCGGATCTCCTCCCCGCCCAGGAGGAACGCCTGGACACCCCAGGGGGAGGGCATCGGCGCAAGCGGAGGGAGCCGAGGGGGAGGATCCGGAGGTCTCGGGTCCCGTCGTCCGCTCCATCGGAGAGCGGCGAAGCACCCCGGGGGAAAGCCGGAGGGCGGCCGAGAAGGGTCCGCTCCCACGCGCAGGTACCCCTCGGCAGCTCCGAGCTGCTGGAGTTCTGCGGCGACCGGGGCGGGAGCGAGGACCCGGAGATAGGGTCCCCCGGTCTGTTCTCCCTGCTCGACCAGCAGCGCCAGGTCCGGCCGTCCTCGGAGAAGGTCCCAGGCCCTCTCGAACCACCGCCTGACCCCGAGATCACTCCCCAGGGATTCCACCGAGAGAGCGACCCACGGGCTCACGGTCGGGTTCCGGGGGACGGGGTCCCCTGGGTACGGGGAGCCTCCGCGCTCTCCCGGATCCCGCACAAGGTGATGGCAAGCCCGGGGAGGCCGGAGCTCCACGCCCACCTCTCCGGGGTCCGGCTTTCGAGGGAGTGCCACTGGGGGGCGCCCTGGGAGCCGGGCAACCGGACCCTCCAGAGGAGCGAACCGTCGGGCTTGCGCACCAGGAAGGCGCGGGGGTGCTGCCGCAGGCTCAGGGGCAGCAGGACCGAGGAGACGATCCGGCTGCGGGGCGGCAGGCCGTGGAGGGCACAGGCGGGTTCGTCGCAGGGCGATGGCGCAACATTTCGGCAGCGCTTTCGCTGCAGGTTCTTCGTATCCATGGTCGGCTCCGGGGCGCTCCCCGCCTCGCTTCGGGGAGTGCCCGAGCCCGGCCCCTCCGCGTCCCGGCGAGCCTCCTTTCCCGGAGCCTCCGCCTAGGGACGTGGGCGCTCAGCGCCCGTCATGGGCTCGCCCACCGGTGATCCGGCGGGTCCTGCGGGCCGGACGAGGGAGGGAGCGCTCCCGGCTCGCGGTCCTCATGATCGGAGGGGTTCGGGTGAGGTCGGTCGGTCCCAAGGGACCGGAAGGGCCACCCGACGATTCCCGAGTCCGGCCGGAAGTGCGCGCCCCTCGCTTCCCGGGAGCGCTCCGGCTGGCGGGGAGGTCACGGCTCACCGGTCCGACCTTCCGTTCGAAGGCGCGGAGGGAGGTGACGGGGTGGCGTTGGAGCCGGGGGTCGCTCGCGGGGCCGAAATGGCGGGGTCCGGGGCGCGGGCGGACGGCTGGGGGAGTGAAGCCCGAAGGGGAGGTTCGGCGGAGGGTCGGGCCGGCGGGGCGGGCTCGAGGGCTCCGGAGGAACGGTTCCCGTGGGGCGTGGGTGGTGACGCCCGGCGAGGAGCCCCCGAAGGAGGCGATCCTTTCGGCGCGCGCTGCCCCCTCCCGACGCTGCGTCGTTCCACTCGAGCGGGGTCTTTAAGGGCCGCTTCGGCCCGGTCGTCCTTCGCTTCCTCCAAGGCCATGGCACTCTCCTCCCCGAGCTACTATTCGGTCCTCGGCGTCGAGCCCTCCGCGTCCCCCGAGGGGATCCGGGAGGCGTTCCGCCGGGAGGCGATGCGCTGGCACCCGGACCGCCGTCCCGGGGACCCCAGCGCCGCCGAGCACTTCCGCGAGGTCCATGCCGCCTACGAGATCCTCTCCAACCCGGAGCGCCGGAGGGCCTACGACCTCTCCGGGGCTGACCCGGGAGCGCAGGCTTCGGACATCGAGGTCCAGGTCACCCTGGGACTCCGGGAGATCTTCACGGGGGTGCTGCTCAAGGTCGAGGTCCCCCGCGCCCACCCCTGCCCGGGGTGTGGCGGGATGGGGGCGGTCCTCCGGGAGGGGCGTTCCCTCTGCCGCGCCTGCGCGGGGAGTGGCTGGGGCCCCCTGCGGACGCTCTACGGCGTGAGCGCCCGGGCACCGTGCCCGGTCTGCCGGGGCTCCGGCGGTGGGGAGAGGCAATGGACGCGCTCCCCGTGCACCACCTGCCACGGCATCGGCTCCCTCCTCTCCCGGACGTTCCTCGAAGTGCGCCTTCCACCCGGGCTTGAGGAAGGTGCACGCATCCGGGTGCCGGGGCAGGGCCACCCGCTCCTTCGCGGAGGCTCCGGCGACCTCCTCTTGGCCATTCACCTGCGACGGGGGGCCTGGAGCCGGGCCGGTCCGGACGTCTATTTCGATCTCCCGGTCCGAGAGGAGGTGCGCTGTCGCGGGGGACGCATCCCGGTGGTGACCCCGCTGGAACGGCTGAACGTGCGGATCCCGCGGGGAGCTCCCTGGGGAACCACGCTCTCCCTGCGGGGCCGAGGGCTTCCCCGGCCGTCGGGGGAGGGGCGCGGAACGCTCTTCCTGCGCCTGGTGCCGTGAGCGGATCGCCTTCCCGAGCCCGCTAACGGGTGGGAGGGTTCGGCGCCTCGCCGGTCATGAGGTAGTCCTTGAGCCGGTGGAGCGTCTCGTCCCAGTAGTGGAAGTGCCAGCTGCGCGCCTCCTCCCACTCCTCTCCCGCGCCCCAGCCCTTGTGCTCGAGGGTCACATCGATTCCCTCCGGGCAGGGGGAGACCCGGATCTGGACCTCGGTGAGGTGCTCTCGCCGGTTCATCAGCGCCTCGAAGGCGGGGGGGCCCTTCCAGGTGAAGGCGATCTCGTCCTGGTCCCTCAGCCGGAGGATCCTGCAGCCCGCGGTGGAGTTCCGGGGCGGGGACTCCTCGTCCCAGAAGAGTTCGAAAGCCCCCCCCTCCACGAGCTCGAGATGGACACGGGGGGCGAGCCAGTGGGTGAGGTGGCGGGGCTCGACGAGCCCTTCCCACACGTCGGCGATGGGGAGGGCCGGGGTGACCTGGAGCAGGATGTCATCCGGGGGAAGGGCCGGGGGGACCACGCGCCCCGGGGGCCCTCCCCTCTACAAGAAGTCTTCGCGCAACGAGAGCGGGATGCTTCTTGAGGGGGGCCCGCTAGGGCCCCCCATGGCCGCTCACCATCCCGTCCTGCAGGTGGCCCTCGACTTCGAGAACCTGAGCCGGGCGCTGCTCGCAGCCCGCGAGGCGGTCGCCGGCGGGGCGGACTGGGTCGAGGCCGGAACCCCGCTCATCAAGAGCGAGGGGCTCAACGCCGTCCGGGAGCTCAAGCGGGAGTTCCACGACCGGCGGATCGTCGCCGACATGAAGATCATGGACACCGGCGGGTTCGAGGTGGAGATCGCCGCCAAGTCCGGCGCCGACGTGGTGACCGTCCTCGGCGCGGCGGACGACGACACGCTCGCGGAAGCGGTCCGGTCCGGGGAGAAGTACGGGGCCCAGGTGATGGTGGACCTCCTCGGCGTCGCGGACCCCGGGGCCCGGGCCCGGACGGCCGCGGGCCTGGGGGTCTCGTACGCCTGCCTTCATGTCGGCATCGACCAGCAGATGCGCGGAGGGGACCCCTTCCAGTCCCTGCGCGACCTGGTGAAGGCCTCTCCCATCCCCGTCGCCGTGGCCGGCGGGCTCAACTCCGAGACCGCTCCGAAGGCCGTGGAGGCGGGGGCCGAGATCGTCATCGTCGGCGGGGCCATCACCAAGTCCGAGCGGATCACCGAGGCCACCCGGGTGATCCGGCAGGCGCTCGACAGCGGCAAGGCCGCCCCCACGGCCCTCTTCCGTCGCTACTCGGCGGGCGAGATCCGCGAGGCGCTGCTCAAGGTCTCCTCCCCCAACGTCACGGACGCCATGCAGCGCAAGGGAGCGATGCACGGCATCCTGGCGCACCTCAAGGACTATCATGTGCGGGTGGCCGGCCCGGCCGTCACGGTCCGGACCCTCGACGGGGACTGGGCGAAGCCGGTGGAGGCCATCGATCGCGCCGAGGCCGGGGACGTCATCGTCGTCGATGCCGGGGGCGGGACCACCGGGCTCTGGGGGGAGCTCGCGAGCTGGTCCGCGCACGGGAAGGGGGTCGCCGGCGTCGTCATCGACGGGGCTGCGAGGGATCTGGACGCCATCCTGGACCTGGGGTTCCCCGTCTTCTCCCGGCACGTCGCCCCGGACGCGGGGGATGCCAAGGGCCACGGGGAGATCGGCGTGGAGGTCCATTGCGGCGGACAGTTGGTCCGGCCGGGGGACTGGATCATGGGGGACCTCAGCGGGGTGGTGGTGATCCCCCGCGAGCGCGCCCAAGAGGTCGCCAACCGGGCCCTGGACGTGCTCGAGCACGAGAACCGCGTCCGGGAGGAGATCCGGCGGGGCTCCACGCTGGGCCGGGTGCAGAACCTCGAGCGCTGGGAGAAGGTCGGATAGCCCCCCAGTGGAAATCGGTAAGAGCCCTTCGCCGGCTGCGCCCGACGCTCCCGTGGTCTAGTCCGGTCAAGGATGCGAGGCCTTCGACCTCGAGGTCGCGGGTTCAAATCCCGCCGGGAGCACTGGGTCCCCTGTTACGGCCACCTCTCGATCCGCCCCCGGCCGATGGGGGTTTCTGCCGGGGTAGCTCGGTGGGCGGTCGCGCCCAGCGAGTTCCCCTCGGGCTGGCACCCGGCGTGGGTCTCCAGATCACCAGGAGCCCTGGGAAGTGCGAGGCCGATTGGGCCAAACGTTGACATAGAGGGAACTGGTAAGCCACCGGGTCAGCCTAAGGAATCTGTCGGATACGATGTAGGAGACCACGGTTGCGTCATCATGACCAGGTGGAGAGACCTTCTGATCACCATCGCTGGAATGATCGTGGCCACCTTCGGGCTTGTCCTGGCGATCGAGGGCCCGCTCACCATCTCCCTCGCGCAGTCGCCCGGAGCCTTGCAGATTCCAATGATCGCCGGCCCTCCGATAGCGGTCGTAGGATGGGTGCTGATCGCCGTAGGCGCCGCATTGGATGTTATGAGCGAAAGGGAAATCAAATCAAGGACACCGCATTGACCGGAAGTCCCGGGACACCCGGGGGCCGCCGGTGGATCGACGGTCGGCGGCCCCGCGCTTGCCCGCCCTCCGGCCGAGAGGGCGGACCCGGGGGCCTCGACGGGCGGTCAACGTCGGTGTTCAACGGTTCGAACTTGGGGATCGCTTCCAGCCGAGGGGGCGGGGACCCTCTCGGACCTTCCTCCGCTGGGAGGGGAGAGCTGGCAAGCGGCCTTGAGTCGCTCCGTGAACGCAAGTCGGACCATCGCCTCACGGGAGGGATCCTGTCTCTTCAAGGGTGGGACGCAAGGAGCTGAACTCTTGGCCGGTGTGGACAGAGGATCGGCCCTCGATCGCCGGACCCGGGAGGTAGCCTTCCGTAACCCGGAGCAAGGTTACCCAGGAGATCCCCCAGCTCGGGCGCAGAGGTCGTGCCCACAGCAGCGGGCGATCCCTCGGGGGTTGCCCTACGGTTGGTTCTTCGTCCACGGGTCGGGGGAGCTCGGCAGTTCCCCGAGCGCCCTGCTCGACCCAAGATGGCCCTGTTCGGCGCACTAACGAGGCGGGCTATCGTGCGGGAGCCCTGGCTCTGCTCCACAGCGAAGGGTACGGCACAACATCTTCTGAGGTGCTCTCCACCCCGGGGTTCTCGAGACGAACCGTCCGGCCGTCCTGCGAACGGTTCCGAAGGTCGGTGAACAGGGGTCTTCGGTCAGGGTCGAGCGGCCTTGGCCTTGCTGTACTCGGCCTTCACGACAGGGGCGTCGTCCCGGAACTCGGAGTCGAGGAACTCCCGCGCAGCGGCCTCCACCTCCTCCGGGGTGAGCGTCGGGGAAGTGAACTCGCCGTACACATCGATCCGGGTCCTCTCTCCCTGCGGCTTGTACACGTACACGAACTTGGATCCCGCGAGCACCCCGTTGAGCCACTCCGTGGTCACCGAGATGGGAGGGACCATGGTGATCCGCATCCGGTCGGGGGCCCACTTCCCGCGGAGATACCTCTCCGACGCGTAGTCGATGGTGATGTCCGAGACCTTCTTTATCTTCGAGTTCCGTGTGGTCTTGTGCGCGCCATCGTGCGCTTCGCCGCCGAAGATGTACTTCCAGACGAAGTCGATCGGCGCCTCGAACTCGCTCCCCTCATCCTTCAGATAGACCATGTCCGACCCCCGCCTCGCGATATCCCTACCGGGGTCGGGTTATTTGAGCGGGTAGGCGAATGAAAGTAGGACGCGCGTGACCGCGGTCCGCCGTCGTCCGAGGCGCCTCCGGGTCACCCTGAACTTCCTGGCGTACCCCCTCCAGTCCGGCCTCGCGGTCCTGGGGAGGCGCTGAGCTCTCCCCTCCTGATGCACATCGCCAAGGGAGAGGCCCGGCGGTTCAATGAGCTGCTCCGGAGGTCCCCCGGGATGGGTAGGCGGATCCTGGCCATCCGCCTCCGCGAGCTCGAGCAGGACGGCTTCATCGCGCGCGTCGAAAGGCGTCGGGGGTATGTCCTCTGGCAGCTCACCGTGAAGCGACAGGACGTGTTGCCCGTCCTGTTGACCCTGATCCACTTCGCCTCCAAATGGCGCCCCCCGGGCAGCGTTTCGGAGGGTGCGAACTTCCCGCTCGCCCGGGACTTTGAGATCATCGTGCATCCGGTCGTCCGCGCGCGCGACCCGGGGCTCGGAAGTAGCCCGGTCGCGCCGGTAGGCCTGTTCCGGGTCACGCCACTAGGGCCCGAGGGTGAGAGTTCCACGAGGGGTCGAGCGGGGCGCGGTCATGGGGGGAGAACGGGAAGCGCCTTGGTCGTGGGCCAGTCCCGGTACCGGTGCCCCACGAGGGCGAACCACGTGAGCACCGCGAGGGCCCAAGGGATCACCCGCAGCAAGAGCAGTCGAGGCTGCTCCGGAGCGGCTACGATATAGGTGAGGTCGACCGCCTCGAAACCCATCTTGCGATAGACCGGCTCGCCCATCTTGGAGGCCAGGAGGAAGACCCGATCCGCCCCCCGTTCCCTGGCCGACCGGACCGCGGCCCAAGTGAGCGCCGTTCCCAGACCCCGGCGCCGGAACCCGGGGAGGGTCGCGACGGAGGTGATGAGCGCGTCCTCCCCATCCACGGTGCTGATCGAGGTGGCGACCGGCCGGCCCTCGAGCAGTCCTGCGTGGAAGCGGGAGGATCCCTCCCGGAGCGCGGCGGCGAGGGATTCGGGGCGGAAGAAACGATAGAGGAATCCCGGCGAGATGCCGGAGCCGCGCGCCATCACCGCGTAGAAGCTGGCAAGCTCCTCCGGGCTCTTCGCTTCCACGAGCCCGAGGCCCTCGGGAAGCGGTGTCTCCGGCAGCGTCGGGGAGTTCCACATCATGAGAGGCTCGGACCGGGAGAGCTTGAACCCCCAGGAGCTGAGCCGCCCTTTCTCGGACTCCCAGACGGCCCGCTCGAGGTACAGGCTCCAGGGGGCACGGTTCCGGAGGAACGAGCGTGTCCGCCCCACGAGGCCTTCGAGATCGCTCGGCCTCCCGTAGACCACCGCGCCGTTCTGCGCCGGGAGCGGGAATCCCGAGAGGAAGAGCAGCGACTCCGGCGTCTCCCGAGCCTCGGCCCCCCGCAGGGTCGCGCAGGTCGCCGCGAGGTTCCTCGCCTGGATATGCTCGAACGCCCGAAGGAAACGGTCCCGCTCCGGCGCGGGGGCTGCCGGTCCGGCTTCGGTACCCGTCATGTCAGGAGTCCAAGTGCTCCCTCGACCTTTCCGCCGGGCCCCCGAGGTTCACTCCCGGCTTGGGAGCCCCCACGGCTTTCCGGTCGTCCAGCCGAGCGGTGCCCGGCGGGGTCCTTCCGGTCCCAGGGGCTTTCAGCACAGGTTCGTGG
>JAKATE010000210.1 GCA_021828085.1 Thermoplasmata archaeon
GGTCGCGTTGAGGACCTTCGTGTAGTTGAGGTGCAGGACTTGGACCGCGGAGAAGTAGAGGGGCGATGAGGCGCCGACCGTCTCGAGGCCTCCGGGGTACGAGCTCAGGTTGAGCCATCCGCCCCGGCCGGTGAACCCGGCGAAGCTGCCGTTGAAGGTGACCAGCGCGCCCGGTAGAGGGTAGAAGCCGGGGGACTGGCCGTACCCCAGGACCCGGACGCGTACGAGGGGGTAGGGGACGAGCGAGAGCTTCAGCGGAACGCTGCGGTACTGCAGGAGCGTCGCCGACCCGTTCGAGGGATAGAACCCGGAGAACCTCGCCGTCGCCGCGGCCTTCCCGACGACGCTGGTCATGTTCGCGTAGCCGTGGGCGTTGGCGAACGTCGTGTTCGCATTGCCGTCCGGCATGCTGGCCACCACGAGGGCCCCGCTGAGGGGGTCGGAGTTGTCGCGGTCGAGCACCTGGACCGCCAGGATTGCCCAGGGGAGGTGGAGGAGCGTGAGGTTCGCCCACTGCGTGCCGGTCGTGTTCACGGTGAGGTTGAGCCAGCCGGGACGGTAGTCCACCCGCAGCGCGAAGAGCGTGACGAGCCCGGCCTGGGCGGGGGTGAAGTTCAGCCATCCCGTGGAGCTCGTCAGCCCGCCGTAGGCCCCGTTCCTGTAGACCGCCACCCCGCCCAGGGAGACGGTCTGGTTGTGGAGGTTCCGGCCGTGGACGTGGAGGAAGAGGCTGGGCAGGGGGAGGAGCGAGATGTTGAGGAAGTACGTCGTCCCCGGCATCCACCAGAGCCGGTAGCTCTGGGGGTAGTACCCGGGCGCCCAGAGGACGACGGTGTTCGGCCCCGCCCGGACCAAGGAGGTGTTGGAGTATCCCTCGAGGTCCGTGAGGAACTGGGCCTTCGAGATGCCGTTCGAGTAGGTGTCGTTGACGTCGGTCCCGGGGAGCGGGCCCTTGGTCGCGTTCGAGATCACGTGCACGTGGACGCCCGTCGGTCCCCAGGGAGCGAGCGTGTCGTTGGCCCAGGTCGTCCCGGAGTACGGGAGGGTCACGTTGTCGTACCCGTTACGGCAGTACGCGGAGGTGGCCATCGTCGCAAGCGGGCCGCTCCGATTGAACGTCGTGTTGGCCCATCCACCGGCGCCGGAGGAGGTGGAGAGGGAGCCGTTGAACCAGACCTCCGCCGCCGGGAACGGGTAGGCGCCCGCCGCGGTGGGAGCCTCGTCCCCCCACGTCCTCAGGACGAGCCGGGGCAGGGAGAAGAGGGTGAAGTTCAACGACAGGTTCTGGTCGGGCTGGAGGGTGACCACGGTCTGGTTGGCGTGGTACCCGAGCTCCCAGGCCGTCACGACGAGCCAGGGCCCGGAGGGCAGCCCGGTGTAGTAGGCGTAGCCCAGGGAGTTCGTCGTGAGCGGCGGGTTCCTCCAGAGGCTGCCCCCGAGGGTCACGTTCACGTCGACGCCCGAGAGCGGGACGAGCGTGGGGGAGGTCACGCGGACGGTCAGGTTCGCATGGGGGTTCGGTACCAGGTCCAGGACCACGAGCGCGGGGGTGACCCCCGGCTCGACCCAGAGCGACGCGTTCCCCGGATGGTAGCCCACCTTCGTGCCCATGACCTGCGTCCCGCCCGGGGGTACCTGGGTCTGGTTCCCGTACCCGAGAAGGTTCGTGGTCGACAGGCTGGTGCTATCGATCGTGACCGTGCCGGCGTCGATGGGCAGCCCCGTCGTGGCGTCGAGGAGCCGGACGTCCACGGTGGAGGTGGGCGCGAGCCTCCAGAGGTCGGTCAACGGACCCGACCCACCGTTCCCGCCGGCCACGAGGAGCGTCTCGTTGGTGGGCACGTTCAACCACGCGGCCGACGCGGCGTACCGGCCGGGAGGCGTGGGGGCGTTGGTGTCGGGGCTCCAGCCGGTCCCGCCTACCGGGTCGAACGTCCACGTGTTGGACATCACGCCGTAGGTGGCGGAGTACCCGCCGTACAGGACGTCCAGTTGCTGCGCCGGGTCGTAGGCCCACACGGCGTCGCCCCTCCCCGCCGGGCCCCCGGAGGTCACGACCGAGCTCCACGTCAGGTTGTACGGGTCGAACCTCCAGAGCGCGTTCGAGCAGGGGTCGCATCCTCCGAAGAGCTCGAAGCGGTGGATCGCGGGGTCCCAGAGCAAGGAGGCTCCGTGCAGGTTCGGGGGATGCGAGAGCCCGTTCGGCTGGTAGACCCAGGTGTTGGTCGTAAGCTCGAGCGTCCACGTGTCACCGTAGGTGAGGCTCCCGGTCCCCCCGTAGGTCTGGTTCCATCCCCCGTAGAGCAGCCCCAGGCCGAGGGTGGGGTCGATCGCGAAGGCCGGGTCCTGGCGGGGGGCCGGGGCCACGATCGCGGCGACGTGCCTCCAGCTCGCGTTCGCAGGATAGAAGATCCAGGTCTGGTTGTCGGTGTACTGCTGGGTGAGGTTCGTCTCGCCCCCGAAGAGGACGTCCTCGCCGAGCGCCGCGTCGGCCGCGAAGGCGAAGTGGGTGCGGGGACTGGGCGGGAATCCCTGGGTGGTGATGGGCCCCGTCCACGTGTCCGTCGTCTCGTTGAAGACCTCCGTCGAGTTCGACAGCGTCGACCCGAGGCCCCCGAAGTAGACCGCGAAGGAGCCCCCCGCGGTGGCGGCCATCCCGCCCCCTTCCCCCAGCTGGGCGAGCGAGGGCCCCCGGCTCCACGCGAGCGGCTGGCCCGACACGGACGGCACGCCCTTCCCGATCGAAGCGAGCCCAAGCGCGTGCGGGACGGCCGGGCCCGACCACGCGACCCCGGAGGAAGCATCTTGGACCGCTCCGGGGACCACCAGGAGCGCGAGCACCCCTAGCGCGAGCCCCGCCGTCCAGAGGCGCGGAAAGATTCGCGGACGCGGGGACATGGATGGGGACCTGGACCTGTGGCTTTGCTGGCGCGAGAGAACTACGGCGGCATCTCTTCTTGTGGGTATTGCTACCGCCAGGGGGGGTTCCGCGAGCGAACCCTGGGGTTTTGAGGTCGTTCCCCCGACCGCGGTCGCCGCCCACCGCCGACCACCGCCGCCCACCGCCGCCGGCCGCCGCCCGGGCCCTCCGGTACCGGCCAAGGTCGCCCGACCGAAGATTTGATAGTCAGCCGTGGAAGGCCCCCACGCCGTGCCTAGCGAAGAGATGGTCCCCCCGGACGACATCCT
>JAKATE010000211.1 GCA_021828085.1 Thermoplasmata archaeon
TTGTCCATGCGGACCGGGAAGTTCACTGTGAGCTCGCGCTTCGGGTGCTTGAGGATCTCGGTGATCCCAGGCTCGAGCTTGAGCTGCTGCGCCACGATGTCCACTTGTCGCTGGGCGGTCTCGAACAGATTCACCGATCCGTTTGCATTGGTCATCGACGTTCCTCTTCTCCCCGCAGGGGAGGAGGGTCCGACTGAGCGCGGGTACATAATGACGTTGTGAAATAGTCCCAACCCCGCATACCTGGGCGTACTCGGGTCTCTGGACCATGCTTTGGCAAGTCAACGAGAAGAGGGATGGACGGGGGAGCGCTCCCGTCGACCCCACGGTGAAGAGGCCCCTGTTCCCCGCGGGCAGGTCCCCGGACGGTTCGGTTTCCGCGCGGTAACGCTTTCTACCGCCTCTTCGCATAGTTACGGCACCTTTCCGTGAAGCCCCCGGTCCGAACGGCCGCGTCCCGCGGCCTGGTCATGGTCCTTCCCGAACGATGGCTCCGGAGCCTGCCCCGCGTCCGCGTACCGACGGACTATCAACTGCGGGTCCTCCAGGAGGGAGAGGAGGGGGTCTACGAGGCCTTGCTCCGGACCACCGTCTCGGCCGAGGAGGACGGGGTGCTCGAGTGGACCCTGCGTCACGCGCTCCCCGGGGGGATCTTCCTGATGATCCATCGGCCCACCGGCGTCCCGGCCGCGACGGCGGCGGCCCTGCACAATCCCGGCCATGGAGGGATCTACTTCCCGTTCGGAGGGGCCCTCGCGAACGTCCGGGTCCTCCCGGAGCACAAGAACCGGGGGCTCACCTACGCTTGCCTTCTCAGCGCCCTCGCCCGGCTCCACCAAGCCGGTTACCGCCACGTCCACGTGGAGGTGGAGGAAGGGCGATGTGCCTCGACGCGCCGCTTCCTCATGATGGGCTTCGTCCCCTATCTCGGCGTCCCGGGGGCCGAAGGACGCTGGAAGAAGTTCTGCAAAGCCCTCGACTGGCCGTTCTCCCCCGAGAAGTGGCCGGGCTCCGCGCCCGCGCCGCGGTCCCCTTGAAGGGCCTCCCCCTCCGGGCGGGGGTCTCGCGTCACCCCAGGGAGACTCCCGTTCCGTGAGCTCTGAGGAGGTCGTGCGCCTCGACGGGGTCGAGCGTGCCTTCCCCGGCGTCCTTGCGCTCCGAGGGGTGACGTTCACGCTCCGTGCGGGGGAGGCGGTCGGCTATCTCGGACCGAACGGTGCCGGGAAGACCACCACGCTCCGGCTCTTGACCGGTCAGCTTCCTCCGGGCCGGGGGAGCGTCCGGCTGCTCGGGAGGGACCCCTGGACCGAGAGGGCACGGGCCCTCGAGCGGGCGGGGGCCCTCGTGGGAACCCCGGGACTCCTCCCGTACATGCACGGCTCGGACCTCCTCGAGCACGCGGCCCGGGCGCGCGGAAGCGCGCGGGCCCAAGCCCGGGAGGAGTCCCGAAGGTCGGCTCGGAGGGTCGGCGTGGAGGGACTCCTCGAGCGGCCCGTGGGCTCCCTGAGCACCGGACAGCAACGCCGTCTGCTCCTGGCGCTGAGCCTCCTCGGAAACCCCCGCCTGCTGCTGCTCGACGAGCCGACCCTCGGGCTCGACCCGGCCGCCCGGGAGGAGTTCCGCGAGCTCCTCCGCTCCCTCCGCGCAGAGGGGCTGACCCTGCTGATCTCCACCCACCTCCTCGAGGATGTGGAGCGGGTCTGTTCCCGGGTCCTCTTCCTTAGGGAGGGGCGGCTCGTCGGCGACGAACCGGTCCGGACCGAGAGGGAGCCCACGACGGTCCGGTTGCGTTTCCACACCGATCCGGACGAGGGGGCGCTCCGCTCCCTCCTGGGCGGGGCCGGCAACGCGCTCGAGAGGTCCCCCGACGGCTCGTACCGCCTCCCTGCCCCAGGGTCCCCCGAGGCCCGGGTGGAGCTCCTGCGCCGCCTCATCGGAGCGGGACTCCCCCTTCTCGAGTTCCGTAGCGAGGGGACCGATCTGGTGGAGCGTTACCTCACCCTCCTCGGAAAGGAGGAGGCCTGAAGCGATGACCCGCGCGGGAGGCTCCCGTTCAGGGGCCGGGGCGGCGATCTCCTGGGAACTCCGACGCTGGCAGCGCTCGCGACGTGTCTACCTCCTGGCCGTTCCTCTCGTGGCCGGGCCCGTCGGGAGCCTCGTCGCGGACCTCTACCTCCGCGTCGGTTCGCGGGGGGCCGCAACGGTGCTGGGCCTGATCATCGTCGCGGCCCTCGCCGGTCTCATCCTCTTGGACCTCGCCGCGCTCGCCCTGGGGGAGGAGCTCGAGAAGGGATCGCTCGCGAACTGGTCCCTCCTGCCCATCGGAAGGCCGGCCCTCTACCTCTCCCGGCTCGTCACCGGGGTGGGGATTCCGCTGGTGAGCTTCCTCGGGGGCGCGGGGCTGGTGGTCCTCGCCGCGGACCTGGTCCCTGCGGGAACCCCCTCCCCCGCGCTCTCCATCGGGCCCCTCCCGGCCGTGCTGGGGCTGGCCGCTGCGCTCTTCCTGCTGGGAACGATCGCTTTCATCGCTCCCCTCTGGAGCGGGAGCGCCTCCGGCGCTCTCAGCGTGGGGGTCATCGGGGGCTTCGCTCTGGTGACCTTGCTCGCTTACCTCTGGCTGGAGCACACCCTCTCCTGGGGGGTGGTCGCGGCCCTCGTTGTCGCCGGAACCGTAGCGGCCGGGGTGGGCTACCGACGTTTCCTCCGCTCCGAGGGAGCAGGCTGAGCGGCGAGAGAGCCCCCTGGAAGGGGTTGGAACCTCCCCGGTGGAAGAGCACGTCCATCTACCCCGGGGCCCCCCGCTCGTGGGGGGGGGGTCGCGGCAGGAGGCCGGCAGGGGGTCCAGAGGGGGAGTCCAGGGGGGATGGAGAGATAGGGCCTGGGTCGGCCCCGCCTGCCGTAAATACCACCCCTCCGGTGGGGGAAGTGGGGCCCAACTTGGTCGTCGTCCATCTCGACCCGTGGCTCAAGGAATTCGGAGCAGCGCTCCGGGTGGACCTTCCGGCCGCGAACGTGGGGAGCCTCGTGGACGGGCTGGAGGAGCGTTATCCTCGGCTCAAGGGGCGCCTGCGGGATGAGACGGGGGAGCTCCGACGCTTCATCCGTCTGTTCATCAACGGGGAGAGCGTCGACTGGGACGGGGGTTCGAAGACCCTCGCCCCGGGGGACCGGGTGGACCTGTTGCACTC
>JAKATE010000212.1 GCA_021828085.1 Thermoplasmata archaeon
AGGTCCAAGGGATCGCCCCGGTTCGCGTCCTCTGCCACGATGGCCGGACCGGTCCGGGGTATAAGAGGCTCGGCCAGCACGAAGCCGCCCGAACCCCGATTAGGGACCCGGGGCGGGTCGGGCCCACGTCCCGAGGAGGGGCCGTCGCACCCCCAGGGGCTGCCGCTCCCGCGGGGGCGCGGCGCTCGGTCCATGGTCGAGACCGGGGCGAACGGCAGCCTGGGCGGACCTTTTCGGGCCCCGAGCGGAATCCAGAGGGGGATGCCGGCTCTTGAGGGGGATGCCAGCGACCGCGAGGGGCGTTCCGAGGTCTGGCGACATCACCCAGGCTGCGCGCGCGCGAGAGGGGCCCCTCGGAGGGGGAGTCCGAGGGGCGGTCAGAGGCTCGAGGGGCCGGAGGGCCGCGCGCGCGGCGGGCCCGTCCGGTGTTTCGGTGAGGGAAAGAAAAGCTCGGGCGATCCGATAGCTCCCGCGCGTCACTTGCACCCCCCCTCTCGAGGAAGAGTTCCGTCATCGTGGTACATCAACGGGGCGGCAGTCCGGAGGAGGTCAGAGTGCCTCGCGTGCTACGGCATCACACGTGGGCGTGCGCATCCGTTCTGACGCTGCCCCCGAAGCCTGGCCTTGCGTCGAGCGGCTCCGTTCGCGGGGGGCAACTTGGGGATCGGGGGCCCGCGAAGGTGGGGGCAGCCCTCGCCGGGAGGGAGAGTCTCTCGGGGTGCCGCAGAATCCCCCAACGGTCGTTCACCGGTGCGCGAACACGACGGTGACGCGGGGAAGTCCGCCGAGCCCGGGGCCGCCGCATGCCGGTAGTGGCGCCGAGGTCTCTCTCGGGCCCGCTTTCCTAGAACTGGTCTGCCGCGTGCACGACCCATCGCGGGTCGTCGGTCCCCAGCTCGTGGGCGACATCCTTCGTGCCCCCCTCGCCGCGCAGCGGGCGCGCCATGAGGACGTACCACCCGGCCGGGACGAAGAAGTAGCCGCGTCCTCGCAGCTCTTCTCCCTGGTCCCGCACGCTGGAGAGCGTGAAGGCGGCGACCGAGGCCCTCGGGGCCTTCTGCTCCACCGCTCCGATGAGGGCCTTCGCGGCGGAAGGGCGTGTCACGACCAGCTCCCGGCAGATGGCACGGAACTTGTCGGCATTGACGCGCGCGAACCCGGTGACCCGTCCTCCCTCGCGCGCGACGAGGAAGTTGGTCTTGGGATCGGTGTGGAAGATCCGGTGCTCGTCGACCAGGGAGTTGGGCGGACGCGGGGTGAACCCCCAGCGGCCGTGGGTCGCCTCGCCGTGCAGTCGGTCCAGGACGGGAAGATCCGCGGGCGTCGCGGGTCGCACCTGGGGCGGCCTCGGCCGCGCGGGCGCCTCGATCAGCGGGCTCACGGCGAACGGGCTCTGGAAGACGTCGTGGTAGCCCAGACGCTCGTAGATCCCGTGGGCGCCCCAGGAGCGGTTGGTCCAGAGCGTGATGTGGTCGAACCCTGCACGCCTCTCGCGGCGGTGGATCTCCTCGAGGATCCTCCGGGCGATGCCGCGCCCGCTCTCGTCGGGCCGCGAACCGACCATCGCCACCCCCGAGATGCGATGGACCGTGCCGTCCGGGTACGTGTAGGGGAGCCGCACGCTGATCGCGTGACCGATGACCTGTTCCCGCTCGACCGCGAAGACCCCGACGTAATCGGCAAGCGAGCCCTGCTTCCGCCAGGCCCCGATCGAGGTCTTGGGAAGGAACGACCCGAAAGCGGAGAGCTGGGTCGCAGCCCGGCTCGCTTCCCACTCCGGTTGAAGATCATCGTAGGTGACGAGCCGCACGCGCGCCCCAGAGGGGAGGTCGGAGAAAAGCCCTCTCAAGCCTACGGGGGGGCCCGAAGGGCCTCCCCACCCCGTGGGGGTTTACCGGGGACCTTCCAGTAAGCCTATTAGCCCCCCCGACTCGCCGCGGAGGACGGGGAGACGGGCTGGTAGATCAGTGGAAGATCGCTACCTTGGCAAGGTAGAGGCCGCGAGTTCAAACGGTGGGGAGGACCTCCCTCCCTCCTGAAAATCTCGCCCAGTCCACTCCCCCCAACCTGAGCAGCGGGCCCTGGCCATCTTTGCCCGGCTCCCAGGGTCCGTCTTCATCGGGACCGAGGACGGAGAAGGATCACGGGACGCCCATCCGTCTCCCCGCTTCGGGGAGGACCCGGGTTCGGAGCCTCGGGCTGACGGTGGGTCAATGCGTCCACTTCCGTTCCGGACGCCAACAATGTGTGTCGAATACGACTTTCGACAAATAGCGTCATCCTTTATTACCGACATCGCTCCGGTCGCCTCGTGCCTGTCGAGATCCGCGAGAAGATCGCCGGCGAGGTGGTCCTCTCCCCTCATCCGGGGAGGACGCTCCGGAAGTGGAGGGAGGACTTTGGCATCTCCCAGACGGAGCTCGCGCATCAGTTGGAGACCGTGCCCTCCGTGATCGCGGACTACGAGGCGGAAAGGCGGCAGAGCCCGGGAGCCGGGTTCATCCGGCGGTACGTCGACGGCCTGGTGGCCGTGGACAAGGCGCACGGGGGGCGGGTCATCCAGCGGATGGGCTTCCCTTCCCCCGCGGAGGGGATCATGGCGATGCGCGAGTTCTCGATCGCGGTCCCCCTCACCACGCTCGCTTCCCTGCTGGACGCGAAGCCGGCGAGCCACGTGGACCTTCACCGGGACCTGCACGGGTTCACGCTCCTGGACGCGCCCCGGGCGATCCTCTCGCTGGGGGCCCAGGAGTTCGTCCAGGTCTACGGATGGACGACCCAGAGGGCCCTCCTCTTCTGCGGCGTGAAGTACGGCCGCTCCCCGATGGTCGCGATCCGCGCGCACCCGCTCAAGCCCGCCGCCGTCATCTACTCCGCCCCCGGACGCATCGACCCGCTCGCGGTCCGCCTCTCGGAGGTGGAGAACATCCCGCTCCTCACCACGCCGTACGGACCGAAGGAGGTCCTGAAGCGGCTCGAGGAGATCTGAGCCGAGACGGTCCTACATCCCGAGGGAAGAGAAGAAAGGAGAGTGGTGAGCAACATGATGGAACAGAAGGTCGGAATCGTGAGCTACGGCGCATACGTCCCGCGCTACCGGATCACCCCGCAAGAGATCGGGCAGGTCTGGGGGACCGACGGGACGGCCATGGGCAAGGGGCTGAACGTC
>JAKATE010000213.1 GCA_021828085.1 Thermoplasmata archaeon
GGAGCAGGCCTTTCTTGGCCAGTCGGTCCGAGATGCCGGTCACGTCGGCGGGCGTGACCCCGAGGATCGGGCAGATGAGGCGTGGGGGAGACGGCCCCTGCTCCTGCAACGCCCTGAGCATCAGCAGTTGCCGGTCCGTGAGCTCGACGTCGTTGGACCGGCCATCGAGGTACTCCATCGATCGCCAGTAGCACAGTCGTAACAGCCGGAGGAAGGCCTCCTGTTCTTCGTACGTCGGGTTGTCCTGTTTCATGTTCGTTCCCTCTGAATGGAGGAGAACGAAGGGCGCGGCGGCACGCGCGCGGCCGCGGAGCTCCCGGCAGAGGCGCCGGTGGAGCGAAGGGCGACGAGGGACCGCGCAGACCGCGGTGCCCGTGGATACGAGGGATGCAGAGAGTGTTGAGGCTGAAGAGCGGGTCGAAGTTCTCTGGCGAAGGCGGAGCTACCGACTAACGAACCTGAAGCGGCAGCAGCCGCGGAGTCGGAGCTGGACGCGAGGGCGGAAGCGGGAGCGCCGCTAAGGGAGGACCCAAGGTCGCTGGTGGAGCTACGGGCCCGCTTCGCGGTGCGGGCATCGTGGGTCCGCTCTCGGGGATCGTTCCCGAGCCTCGCGCGGGCGCGGAGCATGAACCTGCGGGCCCGGGAGATGGCCCGCTCGGAGACGAGGCGTTCGTCGGTCGGGCTGCGGTTGCGCAGCGTGGGGTGATGGAGGCCTCCCAGCCTCACGAGCTGGACCTGAGCTGCGCCCCCGCAGGAGAAGGCGAGCACGAGAAGGATCACGAGAAGCTGGACGGCCACGAAGGAGGCCCTGACCCCTTCTCGCACGTCACGAGGAAGGCGGGAGGCTATTTCTACGTAGTCGAACTCGCGAACCTCGCTACTACGGGCCCGCGGGCGGCGCTGACCTCCCGAGGACCCGGCGAGGTCGACGCCCCATGTCTTCCCGCTCCGAGGAGGCCTCTTCGGTCCGGACCCTACCGGTGAGGAGGGATCGTGTCACCTGACGCCGAGGACCCTTCGGGGTTCACGACCCTCAGCGACCTGGAAGAGTCGGCGAAAGCGAAGGTCATCGACGCCGCCTGGGCGTACGTTCAGGGGGGGTCGGGAGAGGAGCGGACCCTCCGGGCGAACCGGGAGGCCTTCCAGCGCGTGTTCCTGCGGCCCCGGGCCCTCGTAGGGGTCGGTACGGTCGACAGCTCCACCACGCTCCTCGGCACGCGCGTGCCCGTCCCCTTCTACATCGCCCCCACGGCCTTCCACGGTCTCCTGCACCCCGACGCGGAGGCCGCCACGGCTCGAGCCGCCGGCGCCCGCGGGGTGCTGGGGGTCTACAGCGCCGTGAGCACCCTCTCGATGGAGGAGATCGCGGAGGCCGCTCCTCAAGCCCCGCGCTGGTTCCAGCTCTACCTCCAGAAGGTCTGGGCGACGTCCGAGCGGTTGATACGCCGCGCCGAGGCGGCCGGCTACGGGGCGATCGTCCTGACCGTGGACGCTCCGGTGCTCGGGCAGAGGGACCGCCAGGCCCGCCTGGGGTTCGGTCTCCCCCCGGGAATGCCTGTCGGCAACCTGGAGGAGGTCACCCCCTCGGCCGGAGCGAGCGTCCCCCAGGCCGTTCATCAGGCACTTCGGACGGACAGCGACGCGACGTGGGAGACGTTGCGGAAGGTCCGGGAGACAACCCGCCTTCCGGTCGTCGTGAAGGGCCTCCTGACGGGGGAGGACGCCGCCCGGGCCGTGGAGCTCGGAGCCCAGGGCGTCGTCGTCTCCAACCACGGCGGTCGCCAGCTGGACGGGGCGCCCCCGGCCCTCTGGGCGCTGCCCGAGGTGGTCCGGGCCGTCGGGTCGAAGGCCGAGGTCTACATGGACAGCGGCGTGCGACGTGGCTCGGACGTCCTGGCCGCGCTGGCTCTCGGGGCCCGGGCGGTGGGCCTCGGTCGCCCGGTGCTGTGGGCCCTGGCCTGCGGCGGGGAGGCCGGGGTGGGGAAGCTCCTCGATCTGCTCCGCACGGAGCTCGAGACCTCGATGCGGATCGCCGGGCGCCGGAGCCTGCGGGAAGTGGACGCGTCCATGCTCTTCGCTCCCCCTTCCTCGGCCAACGTGCCGTGACGGGAGCGGGCTCGCGCTGGGGGTAGTCCCGGCTGCCTGACTCGAACAGGCGACCTGAGGATCTCTGCCTCGGGGGAACCGCCGCGCTCTCGGTCGGCGGACCGGACTACAGTCCCCCGCTCTACCACTGAGCTAAGCCGGGTGGTCGGAAGCACATGGACGAGGTAGAAATGCCCTTCGGGGCGGGCGCGGGCCCTAGGACCGTCGGCCGAGGGCGGCCCGGACGGCCGCCTGGACCTCTTCGACGCTCCCCGTCGCACGGACGGTGGAGAGCAGGCCCTTCGAGCGGAAGTACTCCAGCAGGGGGGCGGTCTCCCGGTTGTAGACCTCGAGCCGGGTGCGGACAGCCTCTTCCCGGTCGTCCGGTCGGTGCACCAGCTCGGTGCCGTCCCGGTCGCATCGCCCCGCCTTCGCCGGCGGGTGGCTGCGGAGATTGTAGATCGTGCCGCACGCGGGGCAACTGCGGCGCTCGGTGAGACGGGGGAGGAGCTCTCCGACCGGGATCTCGAAGTAGATCACGCGGTCGAGCGGCAGGAAGGTCGTCAGCGCCTCGGCCTGGGCCACGTTCCTCGGGAACCCGTCGAGGAGGGCCCCCTTCGCGGCGTCCGGCTGCTGGAGGCGCTGTCGGAGGAGGTCCAGGACGAGGGCGTCCGGGACGAGCTTCCCCGCCTTCATCGTGCTCTCCGCCTGGAGCCCCAGCGGCGTCCGCTCCTTCACCGCGGCCCGAAGCATGTCCCCCGTGGAGAGGTGGGGGACGCGTAGTTCGCTCGCGAGCAGTTTCGCCTGGGTACCCTTCCCCGCCCCTGGCGGGCCAAGGAACGCGATCCGCATGGTGAGCCCCCTCCGGTCCCCGGTCCATTAATAATCTCCCGCACCGGCTCGGTACCCGTGTCGAGCGCTTCGGGTCTCCCCGCGGCCACGACCTGGCGGGCGCTCCTCACCAATCGACGCTACCTCTTCTTCCTGGCCTCTCTCTCCGCGGGGGACATCGGCTACGCGGTCTACGCGGTGGCGGCGCCCTGGCTCGCCTACC
>JAKATE010000035.1 GCA_021828085.1 Thermoplasmata archaeon
TCCGATCTATGGGGCCGGTCCGAGGGTTGGGGACTTCCGCGGGGCTCGTGCCCGCCGAAATCGCCCGCCAGCCGGCGGGGGCGTCCCGATTGAACATGGCCTCCGCCATGAGGGACCGACCGGCGTTCTCGACGCAGACGAATAGGACGGTCCGGTCCGGCATCCTGCTCAATCCCGAGGCTTGGAGGCCCGGATGTTAGCGGGGACCACACCGATCGACGCCGGGTCCCTCAGCGACTCCGGCGTCCCGCCGCCCCCTGGGACCTCGACCTGGATGTCGCGGAAGCCCGCTTCTTGCAGGAGCGCCCGGATCTCCTTGATCTCGAGGGCGCCCGAGGAGCAGGAGGACCACAGGCTCGGATCCGCCCTCTCCCTCGCCGTGATCGGTCGGGTCGCGACGACGTCGGAGACCGCGAGCTTCCCGCCGGGCCGAAGGACGCGGAACGCCTCCCGATACACCGGGCCCTTTTCGGGAGCGAGATTGATGACACAGTTCGAGAGGACGACGTCGACACTGCTATCCGCGACCGGCAGGTGTTCGATCTCCCCCAGCCGGAACTCCACGTTCCGGTAGCCGCCCTTCCGGGCGTTCTCCCGTGCCTTGGTGATCATCTGGGGGGTCATGTCCACGCCGATGACCGAGCCGCGGACGCCGACCCGCCTGGCGGCGAGGAAGCAGTCGATACCGGCGCCGCTCCCCAGGTCAAGCACCGTTTGACCGGTTTGAAGGGAGAGCAGGGTCGTGGGGTTCCCGCAGCCCAGGCCGAGGTCTGCCCCCGCCGGGAGGCTCGCCAGTTGTTCCCCCGAGTAGCCGAGCTGGGCGGAGACGCTGCCGCCACCGCAGCAGGAGGATTCTGCGGATCCGACACCACAGCAGGAGCCTGCCGAGGGAGCAAGAGGAAGGCGGTCCCGGGAGGCGATCGCCCCGTACCGGTCCCGGACCTGGTTCCTTCGGCGGTCGGCGGTCGCTTGGCTCCTCGTGCTTCCCTTCATGGTATCTTGACCCCCGGTTTCTCGTTCAGCCGATAGTACATCCATTTGCCTCTCCTCCGAGCGGAGACGATCCCGGTCTCGGCCAGGAGGGACATGTGGTGGCTCACGGTGGCGTGGGTGAGTCCCGTAGCCGCCTGGATCTCACAGGCGCAAAGCTCCTTGCGGCGCTTGAGGAGCGCCAGGGCCAGGAGCCGGTTCTCGTCGGCGAGGGCCTTGTATCCTCTCAGGGAGAGGTGGAAACTGGAGGTGTTGAGAACCTCGTGGGCCAGTCCTTGGTACTCCGGGACGCAGCACGAGGAGTCCTTCCCTCCGAGGCGTTTCAGTCGCTCCACGAGGGCTGGGTCGCGTTCCCCCGACACCATCATGTCGACCGATGTCGACACAGTTTATGTAGATGTTCATCTACACAATTGTCCCACTGACGGGATCGTGCCCTGGTCCCTCGGCGACTCGAAGCTGGGAATGCCGCGAGGGCGGTCGGGGGTCAGCCCGAGCCGTGCACCCTCTGGGCCGGACCGGCCCGTTCTCGGAGGCGAACCTCAATCTCCCCCGCAAGGAGCCCACGGATACGCAGGCTCTTGTCCCTGGAGGCCCCGGCTCTCACCCAACGGATACTCTCCTCCGGGAGCCCAAGCCATAGAGCGAACAGGTCTCGTACTTTCTCGTTCGCACGTCCGTGGAGGGGAAGGGTCCTTACGTGGACAGTCCAGGCGTTCCGCCACGGGTCCCACTGCAGCTCCTCCCGAGAGCTCCCCGGGACCACCCGGACCCGAAGGACAACCCCTTCTTCCGTACCCAAGGCACCCACCCTCGGGTTTCCCCTTCAAGCGCCGGATTCGTTTGAACCGTACCAGAGCAAGCGCGGGAGTACAGCATTTATACTGGTCACCTCAAGTGCGGGGGAGGAGGGAGCATAGGCTAACCTGGCAGACCAGCGGGCTCCAGTCAGGTCCCCCGACAGGAGGACCTGTAGCGAAGAACCCAGACGGGTCGGCGGAGGCCCCCCAAGGGCCGATGACGATAGACTGGAGCGTGCCCAGGAGAGACCCGCATATCGGGGTTCAAATCCCCGTGCTCCCACCATCGCGCTGACTACAATCCGCGCCTTCCACCCCTGGAACTCCGAGCCACTCCCGTGGAGGCTTCCGGTCCCCGCGTTCTCGGAGAGCGACCCCAATCAAGGTTAGAAGCCGATTTCCCCAACGGCAACCGGGAAGAGCGCCATTCCGTCACACATCACGGGGGAACAGCGTTATGTACCACCCGCCTGCGCCTCCTCTCCGAGGTGGGACTGAGAACCGTTCTGCCGTCCGGACGAGTCACTCCCATCCTACCTATGACCTCCTCCAGCGTGGTGATCAACAGACTGACCAAGCGTTTCGGCTCCTTCACCGCGCTCGACCACCTCGATCTCAAGCTCGAGGGGAGCAAGTGCGTCGGTTTCCTCGGCCCCAACGGGGCCGGGAAGACCACGACACTGAAGCTCCTCACGGACATGATCTACCCGACGGAAGGAGAGTGTTTCATCAACGGCATCTCGGTCCAGCGCGAGCGCAAGACCGCCCTGGCGGCCGCCGGGGTCCTCATCGAGAGCCCCGAGATCTACCCCTCCCTCACCCCGAACGAGGCCCTGGAGATGGTGGCGGACCTCCGGGGGATCCCCCCCTCGCAACGTCGCGAGCGCATCCAGCGGGTCCTCGAGGAGGTCAAGATGACCGAGTGGGCCAACCAGAAGGTCGGCCGGTTCTCCAAGGGGATGAAGCAGCGCATCAACATTGCCGCGGCCCTCGTCCATGACCCGGCGGTGGTGATCCTGGACGAGCCCTCCACCGGTCTCGACCCGCGCGGAATGGCCGAGGTCCGGAGCATCGTTCGCGGGCTCAAGAACAGCGACCGGCTGATCTTCATGAGCAGCCACATCCTCAGCGAGGTCGTCGAGGTCTGTGACGAGGTCGCGCTCGTGGACCACGGGAAGCTCCTCTTCTACGACACCCTCGCCAACGTGAGCACCCGTTTCTCTGACGGACGGCGGACCGTCCAGGTGCAGCTCGCGCGGCCCCTGGCCCCAGAGGAGGCGGCGAAGGCCTTCGCCGACCTTCCCGGCGTCTCGCAATGGAGCCTGCTGGAACCCCGGCGATACCGGCTCGACCTCACCGGGGGCCTCGACGCCCAGGAGAAGCTGCTCGAGACCCTGGTCGGTCGACACATCGGTCTCGTAGGTCTTGCCGAATCGGAGAGCGCCCTGGAGGAAGTCTACCTCCAGCAGGTCTCGAGAGGGGACTGAGCCATGGCCACGGGTGTTGCATCCCCGACCGTTGTCCGACTCCCGCCCCCCGCGACCGTGGAGCAGGTGTCCAAGCTTGCCCGCTACCAGCTGCGCGAGTACCTGCGCTCTCGGCGGTTCCTCGCACTCCTCGGCATCGTCCTGGCGGTAGGGGCGATCATCACCGTGCTGGTCGCCCACTTCCGCGGGACGATCATCTCCACCGACACGGCCTTCTACGGTTCCTTCTGGGGCGGAGGCTACAACCTGGTTGTCGTGCTGGCCGCCGTCTTCTTCGGTGGGGATGCCATCGCCGGGGAGTTCCAGAACAAGACGGGCTACTTCCTCATGGGCCTACCCCTTCGACGGTCCACGGTCTACGTGGGCAAGTACCTGGCCGCCTTCCTCGCCTCCCTGGCGATGCTGCTGGTCTACTTCGTGATCCTCCTGGGGAACGGCGCGGTCTACTTCGGCACGGGAGTCTTCCCCTGGCAGCTTGGGGTGTCGCTGGCGCTGGGGATCCTCTATCTGGGGGCCGTCCTCGGCGCCACTTTCCTGTTCAGTTCCCTGTTCAAGACCAGCGCCTACGGGTTCGTTCTCACGGCCATCCTGTTCCTCTTCGGCTTCTCTCTGATCGAGGACCTGCTCACCGGGCTGGTCCACATCGAGCCTTGGATGGTCATCTCCTACGCGAGCTCCACCGTTTCCAACGTCCTCTCCCCGAACGTCGATTGGGGCTTCGTCGGCACCACGACCTCGACCTCCGTCGGACGGATCGTGACCGTGACCTACACCGCCGGCGTCGCCGAAGGGATCGTCATCATGATCGGTTACCTCGTTCTGACCGCCCTCGCCGGGCTTGCGCTCTTCGAGCAAGAAGAGTTCACTTAGGCCCGGCCCTTCGATCGACCCCGGGCAGCCATGGGCCGCTCCGCGCGACTCCTCGGGGGGTCCACCTTCCGGCGAGCGGCGGGGAGGCGGGCATAGAGCTCTCGCATGGCGCGATGGTCCTGCTCGAACTCCTTCTGGAAGAACGAGTTCACGGCGTGGCGTAAGCGGCTCCCCGCCAGTGTGGGGGAGCGGAAGTCCCCGAGGATCCCCACCTCCGTCCGACGGCCCCGCGGGAGGTAGTACAGGAAGAAGGTGGAGCCCGCGAAGGGACCCTCCACCACATCATAGGCGATGCCGAGGGGAGGGAAGGACGTCCACTCCATGGTGAAGCGCGACCGCCCCCGTCCGAAGGACTGCTCCCAAGAGTACCGACCGGAATACTCCCCGGTGCGTTCCCGGCGCACGGCGGAGTGGAGGTGCGCCCGGGTATGTTCCTCCGGATAGTTGAGGAACTCCCAGACGAAGCCCAGGGGGAAGGAGAAGAGGCTCCCTTCGTCGCGGAGGATCATCGCCCAGGGCAAAGGGCTTCCCGCTAGATATGTACACGAGCCCCCAAGGAGGCCTCGAGGGGCGACGGGCGGACCGAGGCGAGCCCGCCTAGCCCCCCGTGAAAGTGAGCCATCCCCGGTGCTGGGGAAGCCGCCCGCGGATGGCGTCCTCGTAGAGGTCCTGGATCCGCTTCGTGACCGGATGCTCCCCGTTTCCCACCGGGCGGCCATCCACCTCCCGGATGGGCGTCACCCCCGCCGCCGTCCCGGTGAAGAAGAGCTCGTCCGCCGTGAAGAGCTCCTCCCGGGTGAAGTCCACCCGGTTCAGCTCGATCCCGGACTCGCGCGCCAGCTCGAGCACGGTGTCCCGGGTGATCCCCCGGAGGATCCCCGAGCTCGCCGGGGGGGTGCTGATGATCCCGTGCTTCACCCGGAAGATGTTCTCCCCGGGGCCTTCGGCCACCATCCCGGCGGAGTTGAGCAGGATCGCCTCATCGTAACCGGCGGCGCTCGCCTCCATCTTCGCGAGGGCGCTGTTGGCGTAGTTCGCCGAGCCCTTGGCCTGGAGCGGGAGTGCCCGGGAGTCCGGCCGGGTCCAGCTCGAGACCGTGGCGCGGATCCCGTGGTGGTTCCCCACATCGCCCAGGTACGCTCCCCAGGGCCACAGGCCGATGGCCACGCGGACCTTCGAGTGCGTGGGGTCGAGGCCCATCTCCCCGTACCCCGAGAAGGCGATGGGACGGATGTACGCCTCCGGGTCCCCGTTGGCGTGGACCAGCTCCACCACGGCGCGGACCAGCGCCTCGAGGTCGTAGCCGACCTTCATCCGGTAGATCGTCGCGCTCGCCAGGAACCTCTCCAGGTGCTCCCGAAGCCGGAAGACCGCGGTCCCCTCCGGCGTCCGGTGGCAGCGGATCCCCTCGAAGACCGCGTAGGCGTAGTGCAGCCCGTGGGAGAGCACGTGCGTCGTGGCCGCTTCCCAATCGACCAGCCCGCCGTCGAGCCAGATCTTCTTCTGCGCCTGGATGGCGACCATACGCCGGGATATCGCCTAGAGGTAAAAGTACGTGCCTCGGGCGCGCAGCGGCCCCGCCGGCCCGAAGGCCGGCGCGGCCCGGGGCCGCCGCACTCCCCCCCTTGGCCCTACCGGGGCTTCGTGGGGACGAACCAGACGTCGGTGACGGAGAGCTTCGCCGGGTCGGCGAATCGCGCCTCCACGGGCATCCCGACGAAGATGTCCTTCTCCGTGCAGTCCTTGAGGCGCGAGAAGAACAGGCTGTTGACCCCCTCGAACTCGACGAGGACCAGGTTGTACGGCGTCTCCTTGAGGAACGCTTCCGACCCGAAATGGCAGGTGGTCCAGGCGTGCACCTTCCCCTTGAGCGGGAGGTCCACCCACTCGGTGGGCTCGCCACAGAACTGGCAATGACCCCGCGGCGTCGCGAAGACGTACGGGCAGGAGGGGCAGCGCGTGCCGCGGAGCCTCCCCTCGGAGAGGCCAAGGAAGAACGGGGTGTCCTCCGCGTAGCTGTGGACGTAGTCGATGTGGTAGGGGGAGAGGACGTAGAGGCTCTCCTTCCCCTCCGCGTCCGTGAAGATGGCCGCCCCGGAGGAGCGGAGCTCCTCCTGGACCTCCGTGAACTTCCGGCTCCGCTTGAGCTCCCGCTTCATCGGCCCGCCTCCAGGATGCTCACCGTCACCGAGGACCCGGTCCCCGCGTGGCTGTGGATGAGGCCACGCTTGGCGTGGGGGATCTGGAGCCGGTCCGAGCCGAAGTGCTTGCCGATGCTCCCCTCCAGCTGCCAGAGCGCGAAGACCGCCTGCATGAGGCCGGTGGCCCCCACGGGGTGCCCGCACGCGATGAGACCCCCGCTCGGGTTCACGGGAATGGTCCCGGCCTTCGGGACCGGGAAACCGTAGTCCATGCCAGGAAGGAAGGGGTCCCCCTGCTCAACGAAGTCGTACCCCTCGCCGTAGCGGCAGAGCCCCAGGTCCTCGTAGGTCTGGATCTCGGAGGAGGAGTAGGCGTCGTGGAGCTCGATGAAGTCGAGCTCCTTGGTCGGGTTCTCGATCCCCGCGTGCCGGTACGCCTCGATCCCCGCCGAGCGCCCCGCCCGGAAGGAGTGGACGCCCGGGTAGCGGAGGTCCGCGTAGTCGGACTCCTTCTCGTGAGGCATCAGGAGGACCTTGCCGAACGGCCGGTCCGCAAGGCGCATGGTGTCCGTCCCGCAGCCCACCCCGGTGACCCGGACCGGCTTGTCAACCAGTTCCTTGGCGCGCTCCTCGCTGCAGAGGAAGACCGCCGCCGCGCCGTCGGACATGGTACAGATCTGCTCCCGGGTGAGGGGGTAGCTCACCATCTCGGAGCGCAGGACGTCGTCCACGGAGAGGTTCTTCGGATACTGGGCGTAGGGGTTGTAGAGCGCGTTGCGGTGGTTCTTCACCGAGACCTTCGCCATGACCCGGGTGCCGTATTCCACGGCCTTGCGCTGCGCCTCCCGTTCGTCCTTCACGTCGGCGAACTTCTTTCGACGGATGTACTCGTGGATGTGCCGGTTCACCATGAGGGCGTAGTAGCCGGTGTAGAAGCCCCCGAGGGGGAAGTCGAAGTTGGTGTCGCTGGCGAGCGCGATGAACTCGTTGCCCTTCCAGGTGGGGACGCGGCTCATCGTCTCGTAGCCCACGGCGAGACAGCAGTCCATCCGACCGGAGGCGACGGCCTCGTAGGCGGCCTGGAAGCACTCCCCGCCCGTGGCTCCACCCCACTCGATCCGGACGGAGCCCAGGGGATTGAGCCCGAGGTAGTCCTGCACCATGCTCGCCGCCTTCAACTGGCGGCTGAAGTGATCGGAGAAGTACGAGACGCGCGTCCCGTCGATCATGGAATTGGTCAGGTTCGGGACCTCCGCCTTGGCCAGGTCGAAGGCCTTCTTGCACATCAGGCGGAAGTCCATCGCCGGATGGGCCTTGGCGAACTTGGTCACTCCACCCGAGACCATGTAGACCCGGCGACCTCCTCGCCGTGGGCTTGAGGGGGTGGGCGTTCCCGGCAAGAGGTCTCGCTTCTTCGCTCCCTTCGTCGCGGCCACTTTCTCCTCCCGTTGGGGGGCGGGCTAGGGTCGCCCTCTCTTAATGGTTCGTGCGAACGGCCCCGCTCCCTCCAAAAATCGCTCGTACGCCGAGAGACAGCGGGCGAACGACGCCCGAGAGACCCGCTCTTGGTCCGCGTGGGCGCCGCTCCCCCCAGGACCGTAGACGATCGTTGGAAGGCGCTGGCCGAAGACGTTGAAGTCCCCGACCGCGGTCTGGGGAGCCAGCACAAGCCCCCCGGTCGCCTCGCGAACGGCCCGGAGGAACCTCCTCACCGACGGGAGCGACCGGTCGGTCCGGTACGAGGGGAGCCAGGGCGTCGAGCGGGGAGCCCACGCCACCTCCGTTTCAAGAGGGGCGAATCGGCGGCCGACCCGCTCGAACGCCCGGACGACCTCCTTCCGACGATCCTCCCCGGTCCTCCCCGGAGGGACCACCACGTCGAGCCGGGCGAAGGCCCGGCGGGGGACCGTGACCTCCCCTTCCCCCTGGGTGCCCACTCCCAGCGCGGTCACGCCCCGCGGAAGTGCGCTCAGCGCGAGCGCGAGCGGATCGATCGGGTTGCGAGGACGGTCCGGTCGGCCGAACCCTTCCCCGTGGCCCCCTTCGCCCCGATAGCCCGCCTCCAGCACGACGCGACCCCAGGCGAGAAGGTTCACCCGCTCCCCGGTGGGCTCCGGGACCAGCACCAGCGGGCGGCTCGCGGCCACGGCCCGGACCACCGACCAGGCGCCGGCCGACTCCCGCTCCTCGTCGGTGGTGACGAGGAGCCCCAACCCCCCGGGGAAGGTTCGCCAATGGTCCCGAAGGAGGATCAGCGCGAGGGCTACGCCGGCCTTCATGTCCAGGGCCCCTCGACCATGGACCGACGTCCGGTCCCGAAGGACGTACCCCCGCTGTCCGGGGGGGCTCGGGACCGTGTCCCAGTGCACCGCAAACACCGTGCGCGGTCCCTTGCGGCCCGGGCGACGGCCCGCCCAGAGCACCGGAGGGAGGGGCTCAGCGGACCGGAAGCGTCCGGCCGTGACCGACGCGTTCCGAAGCCAATCCTCGACGACCTCGAGCCCCTCTCCCTCCGGGCCGTCCGAAGGGGTCCTCACCAACTTCTCAAGGAGCCCCAAGCCCTCGGTGGGGTCGGTCACCATCCCGGCCGCGAGGTCCGGCCCGCAGAAAGCCTCTCGCCCCCGGGGGGATGGAGGTCGGGAAACGACCCGGCCCGGTGGCCGGTGTCCTTCGCTCGACGGAACTCCTATAACGCCCCGACCCCCGTCGCGCCCTCATGCCCGCCGCTTCCAAGGTCCCAGCCCCCCCGACCGATGTGCTGAGCATCCTCGATGTGAAAGACCAGATCCCCCGGCTCCTGCGTCGCGCCCTTGAGCTCAAGGCGATGCGGCACCGGGGCACCCGCTACCGGCCGCTCGAGGGGAAGGCCCTCGCGATGATCTTCGAGAAGCCCTCCACGCGGACCCGGAGCTCCTTCGAGCTCGCCATGAGCGAGCTGGGGGGGCATCCGGTCTACCTCTCCCCCCGCGACATGCAGCTCGGCCGCGGGGAGACCATCGCCGACACGGCCCGGGTCCTCTCGCGCTACTACCACGGGATCGTCTACCGGGCCTTCCGCCACGCCGATGAGGAGGAGCTCGCCAAATGGGCCTCGGTCCCCGTCATCAACGCCCTCGACGACCGGGAGCACCCCTGCCAGATCCTGGCGGACCTCACCACCCTCCACGAACGCTTCCACGGCCGCTTCCAGGGGCACCGCCTCGCCTACATCGGGGACGGCAACAACGTGCTGGTCTCGCTCCTCCTCGGGTCCGCGGCGGTCGGTCTCGACTTCGTCGCCGCCATCCCCCCGAAGTACCGGCCCGACCCCTCGATCGTGGAGCAGGCCCGCTCCCTCGCCCGGCCGAAGGGCTCGCGCGTGGAGATCGTGACCCTCCCGGCGGAGGCGGCGCGCGGCTCCGACGTGCTCTACACGGACGTCTGGGTCTCCATGGGGGACGAGGCGCAGGAGGCGGAGCGCAAGGCCGATTTCGCCCAGTACCGGCTCGACGACGCCCTGCTCGACCTGGCGCGGCCCGGGGCCTTCGCCATGCATGACCTTCCCGCGCACCGGGGGCTCGAGATCAGCGATCCGGTCATGGACGGGGAGCGGCAGGCCATCTGGGACCAGGCGGAGAACCGCCTCCACGCCCAGAAGGCGCTGCTCGAGTGGGTCCTCGGTACCCCCCGGCGCCGCTCGCGCTGAGCGGGCCCGGGGCCCGCGTCCCTAAGAGACCGGGGGCTCGCGCAGGGTGAGCCGGACCTTGAAGGTCCGCTCGATCTTCCGGACCAGCTGGTCGGAGGGCTCGAGGGCCCCGCTCTCCAGCTTGTGGACCACGCTGGTCTTCTCGTTGATCCTCTGCCCGAACTGCTCCTGGGTGAGCCCGAGCTTCTCGCGCACCTGGCGGACCTTCCGGCTCCACTCCGGGTCGAGCTCGCGCTCGGGGAGGTCGGCGAAGAGGTCCCGCTCGAGCCCCCTCCCCCGGGCGACCTTGAGCCGCCCGGCGACGTCGGCGCGGTCCTCGGGCTCCTCGCGCACCGAGGGCGTGGCTCCTCCCACGGGCTTTCCGAACCGGGCGCACGAGCTGCACACCCGGAGCAGCGACCCTTCCACGTTCACCAGCGTCAGGCTCTCCTGATCGGCTCCGCACATCTCACAGATCATTCTCCACCTCGCCCCCCTCTCGCACCCGCGGCGCGGGACTGGGGAACGCCTCCAGCCGCTCGAGCGCGTAGGGGAGCTCCACGAAGTCGTCGATGACGAGCGTCGGCCGTTCCTCCTCGTCGGCGGGGGAGTGCGGGTAGCGCGGGCTCCAGCGGAAGTGCACGGTCCGCATCCCGCATGCCTTGGCCCCGGCCACGTCGTTGGAGAGGCTGTTCCCCACCATCACGGTCCTTTCCGGCGGGGTGCCCAGGCTCGCCACGGCGGCTTCGAAGATGATCGGATGCGGCTTCCTCCAGCCGATGTCCGAGGAGGTCAGGACCATGGAGAAGAAGCGGCCGATGCCCAGTGCGTCGAGGGCCTGGGCGACCTCCGATCGGACCGCCCCCTGGGTGTTGGAGACCAGGCCGAGACGGTAGCGTCCCTCGAGGAGGGGTAGGGTCTCGGCCACCCCGCCGATGAGGGGGCTGCGCCCGGGCAAGAACGGCCCCTCCTCCACCAGGGTGTCGCCAAAGTCGAACAGGAGGCCGTGGACCGGGTAGCGGCCCCACCCCCGGGTCGTCGGCTCGGGCCGAGGGACCGGGGGGAAACCTGCATCCACCATGACCGGAGCGGGGACGGCCGCTTCCTCCCGGGAGACGGGCGCCCTCCTTCGTCTCTCCCCGACGAGACCGAGGGTTAAATCCTTCCGGTCGGCGGCGGGGGGGCCGGGGGGGACCCGGGCGGCGGCGGATAGGACGACGGGGGAGGTTGCCAGGGGCCCACCCACTGCGGTTGGACCAGGCGGCGGGGGGGGCGGCGCCGGAGCACCACGACGACGATCCCCAGGATGAGGCCGACCGGGAGGACGACGAAGAGCAGCACGTCCTCGAGAAGGGAGCTGAAGCTCGGGGTGTGGACCGCGAAGGAGAAGTTGAACGAGCTCTCCGAGTACGGCGCCACCGTGGCGACCACCTCCACGGTCACGGTCCCCGGGATCCCCGGTGCCTGCACGCTCAGCTCCGCGCTCCCGTTCGCGTCGGAGACGAGCGTGGCGGTCGTCGGCGTACCCGAGCTCAAGGAGATGACGAGCGCCGCGCCCCCCACGGCGGTTCCCGGGAAGCGCGCGGAGGTCACGGCGAAGCTCAGCGTGAGCGACTGGCTGGTCGTCCACGAGCCCATCGGAGAGACCGCGAGAGCCAAGGGGCCGCCCCCGGCCTCGACCCGGGTGATGGCGTAGGCGCTCGCCGGCGCGTAGCCCGGGGCGCTCGCGTTCACGAGCAGAGCGGCCATGGTGTCCACATTGGTGGCCGGAGCGGTCGTGAGGCCTCTCCAGCTCCCGGTCCCCGCCGGGGAGAAGTCGGCCACGATAGGATGGCCGTCGAGGTCCAGCGAGAAGGTCGTCTGCGGGGGGCTCACCGGCGACCCCGAGGTGAGGTTCACCCGGAGGGCAAGGGGCGCGAGGCTCGCGACCGGATCGGTGGCGCTCACGTTGGCCGAGAGGGGGCTGGTCCCGGCCGGTAGCGGCTGCGCGGTGAACACGAGGCTCAGGTTGCTCCCCGAGTACCCGGGCGCGCGCAGCTGGAGGGTGAGGGTCCCGACGGAGGGGGCCGCGACCGGGTCCACGTAGAGGGTCGCCGCCGCCAGGGAGGGGGCGGTCAGGGGGAAGAGCAGGGTGGGGGCGCTCGTCGTCCCCAGGCTGGTGTTGAGCCAGCCGACGACGCCCGGGGCCGGCTGCCCGGTGAGGAGCACGTCCTCCCCACCGAGCACCGCCTGGGTCGAGCCGGAGAGGAAGGAGGTACTGGCGAGCGAGAGGGACCCGCTGAGGGAGGGGCCGGTGAGGGGGTTCACGGTCAGGGTCGCCTGGCCCGACCCGGGGCTGAAGGAGGCGTTGGTGGCGTTGGCGTAGAGATCGACGAGCGAGGAGACGTGCAGGTACGGTGCGGTGTAGTCCACCGTGAGCTCCCCGGACGCGTTGGTCTGACCCCCCGGAGAGGAGAGCGTCCCCTGGGTGACCGAAAGGGAGAGCGTAGCCACGACCGGGATCCCGTTCTCGGTCACCTGGACCGCCACAGGGGTGGTCGAACCGGCGGTGAGGACCGTTTGCTGGGGCCGCACCGCGACCACCAGGGGGGGGAGGAGGGACGGGCAGGTCGGCGCCCCGCCCCCCACGACGACGCAAGCGGTCGCCTGCCCGCCGCGCTGCGGGGAGGAGGAATCGTTGGCCACCACGGTGAGCAGGTAGCTGCCGTTCCGGGCGTAGGTGTGGGTCGTGGAGGGGCCCGAGCTTCCCCAACCAGACTGAGAGGTCCCATCGCCGAAGTAGTAGCTGAAGGCATACGGTGCCGTCCCTCCGGAGGCGCTGGCCGTGATCGTGACCGGCGAGCCGGCGGGGGCTCCGCTGGGTGTGGCGCTGACCGAGACCGTGAGCGGTCCGGCGTTGCCGACGTTGATGACGACGGCGTTGGAGATTCCGCTCGCATTCTTCGGCCCGAAGCCGGCGGAGAAGGCCACGAAGGCCCCGGGGCTGCTGTAGAGGTGGACCGTGGAGCTCTGGGAGGTGGTGCTGGCGTTGAACTCCCCGTAGGGGGGTCCCACATCCCCGAACGCGAACTGGTAGGTGGAGTAGTTCGAGGGGGAGGCGCTGAAGCTGACCGCCAACGGAGCCACGCCCGCCTGTGGGGAGGCCCGCAGGGCGATCGAGGAGGGGGAGGGAACGGAGGGGAAGAGAGGCTGGGCGAGCAGGTCGGAGACGAGGTTCGAGAAGTCAGGAGTCCCGATACCGGTCACCGGGTTCCAGCCGTAGGCCGCGGTGTAGCCGTTCCACCCGGTCGTGATGGGATGGAAGGCCGAGGCGTACTGGCTGGAGTTGAGCACCGCATACAGGCGGGGCGCGAGGAAGCCTGGGTGGGAGGCCCCCTCGGCCGAGCTGAAGAGGGCCGCGTAGCCGGCCCACTGGGGAGCGGCGTCGCTCGTCCCCTCCACGTACGTGCTCGCCCCCTGGTAGACGATCCCCAGAGCCGTCCCCGCGACGAGGGCGACGTCCGGCACCCCCCGCGTGAGCTGGGAGGGGAAGCGGGAGAAGCCGGGGCCGACCTGCCAGGAGGGGCGGGAGAGGAGGGAGAAGCCTCCTCCCGACCCTCCCTGGTTCTGGCAGGAGGTCTGCGTGCCGCTCCAGGCGGTCTCGCTGAGGTAGCTCGTTCCGCTCACGTTGAGCTGCGTCCCCCCCACGCCGATGGCGAAGGGATCCGAGGCAGGGTACCAGGGGGAGAACTGGGACGTTCCTCCGTTCGCTCCGCAGTCCCCGCTCGCGGCGAAGACATCGATCCCCTCGGCGGCCGCCGCAGCAATGGCCGGGCCGAGCAGGGCGAACGACCCGTCGGTGGAGGCGTTGCACTGGAAGCTGCACGGGCCCCCGTTGTAGATCCCCTGCTCGGACTCTCCCCAGGAGAGCGAGATGACCCCCACCTGGTCCTGGGAGACCAAGTAATCGAGACCGTAGTACAGCCCATAGCCGGAGTTCGGCGAGAGGACCAGTTCGAGCGAAGCGTCGGGGGCGGAGGCGTGGGCCCACTGGGTGTCCAGCGCGGTCTCGAGGCCCCAGCCGTTGCTGCTGGTGGTCAGGTTCATGTCCCCGCCCGGGACCGGGTAGGCGAAGTTGATCGAGGGAGAGGGGAGCCCGAAGCACTGTGAGAAGGTCTGGAGGTCGTAGAGGAGCGCCGGCTGCTGTTCCCCGGGGTCGTAGGTGTCGACGATCCCGATGGTGACCCCCTGGCCCCGGTTCCCTGCGTTGATCTCCGGGGTGACCGAATAGGCACCTTGCACCACGCTCGGGGTGAGCCCGGCCGTGGGACAGGTCTGTCCGGGGCCTGCGGAGGAGGAGGTCGACGGAGAGGCCACCTGCACCAGCGCGTTCTGGAAGAGCGGGACGGGCGAGGGAGAGGCGATGGCGCTGAGAGGGAGGCCGACGGGGACCGAGGGGGCCCGGGTGAAGACCGCCACCGGCGAACCTCCGCCGGCGGGCCGGTAGTACGCCAGGGAGGTGGAGAAGGCCTGCTGGAACGAGCCGGCCGGTCCGGTGACGAGCCAGTCCCAGCCGTTCGAGGGGGCGCGCACCGAGAGGCCCGCGCTCTCGAGATAGGTCCGCAGCGCGCTCAGGGAAGCCGGGGACGGACCGAACCGGGCAAAGACCTGGGCGGAGGTGAGCGGGGGCACCGAAGGCATCCGGTCGGCGTACGCCGTGAGCCCGGCTGAGTCCGAGGAGGCGATGCCCACCACGGTGGTGAGCTCGGTTCCCGCGGGTACGGGGCCGACACGGGCGTAGCCCTGGGCGGAGGAGGGGGCGCCGGAGAGGACGGGGGCCTCGAGCCCCCCGGCGGAAAGGGAGGAGAAGGCCGAGGAGGGAGCTACGGGAGCGGTCCTGGGGCTGGGGGCGCTCGCGAGCCCGGTGGGGACGAGCAGGAAGAGGGCCACCAGCAGTATTCCGACGCGTCCCGCGGGGGCACGGGAGAGTGGCGGAAGATCCTCCGAACCCGGGCCCCGCGGCACGCTTGGATCCTCCTCCGGAACGAAGCCCAGGGGCCTCTCGCCCCCCGATAGTAACCGAGACGGCCGACCCCTTATATAGGGGGACCCCTTCGGCCGCGCGGAAGGTCAAGCAATCCATGGCGCAGAAGCCCCACATGAACCTCGTCTTCATCGGCCATGTGGACCACGGGAAGTCCACCACGGTCGGCCGCATCCTGCTCGACGCCGGCGTGATCCGCCAGGAGGAGATCGAGAAGTTCCGCGCTGAGGCCGAGGCGAAGGGAAAGGCCACCTTCGAGTTCGCCTGGGTGATGGACGAGCTCAAGGAGGAGCGCGAGCGCGGCGTCACCATCGACATCGCGCACCGGCGGTTTGACACGGACAAGTACTACTTCACCATCATCGATGCCCCCGGCCACCGCGACTTCGTCAAGAACATGATCACCGGGACCAGCCAGGCCGACGCGGCCGTGCTGGTCTGCTCGGCGGCGGAGGGG
>JAKATE010000214.1 GCA_021828085.1 Thermoplasmata archaeon
GCCTCCGCGACCGGCGGAGCCGGCGGATACAGCTTCACCTGGACCCCAGCGTCCGCCTCGTTGGGATGCTCGGCGACCACGGGGGCCTCGATCACCTGCACGCCCACCGCGGTCGGGAACTACACGATCTCGGTCGTCGCGAAGGACTCGGGCGGAACCACCTCCGCGCCGCTGACCGTCAGCGTGAGCGTGCTGAAGGCGCAGACCTCGTCTCCCGCCGCGAGCACCTCCTCCGGAGGGTGGCCCCTGAGCGCGCTCCTGGCCGTCGTTGCCCTCGCCGTGGTGGCCGCGATCCTCGCCGTGCTCTACGTGAGGAAGGGGCGGGGCCCGAAGGCTCAAGCCCCGAGCGCCGCGCCGACGGGAACGACCCCCGCTCCCGCCTCTGCCCCTGCCCCCCCTCCCGCGCCGGCGGCGCCCCTGGAGCCACCGGCCCCCGCCCCAGCCCCCCCGCCTCCGGCCCCGGCGCAGCCCCCGGTACTCGGGCAGCCCCCTCTCCCGCCCCCGCCTCTGCCCTGAGGGCGTGGGCCGTCGAGGGGCGTTCGTCGGGGGTCGTTCCGAGCAGCGAGTGCGAGGGACCGGCCCGCTAGGGCCCCCTCCCTGGAGCCCATCCCCCGCAGTCCGTGGGGGAGAGCGGCGCCTCGCCCTGGGGCGGGCCCAGGGCTCCCTCCTCCCCTCCTCACCCCCCCTTTTTAGGGGGCACCATGGTCGACGGGGCCCGCATGGACCTGCAGTACCTCGACTCCCTCGCACGCCGCTGGCAGTCCTTGGGCCCTCCGCGTGGGCGGCCGCTCGCCCTCTACGTCTGCGGACCCACCGTGTACGACCAGGCCCACGTGGGACATGCCCGGACGTACCTTCTCTTCGACACGATCAAACGGTTCTTCCTCGCCCAGGGGGCGCGCGTCGCCCACGTCCAGAACCTGACGGACTTCGAGGACAAGCTCACGCGCCGAGCGGTCCGGCTCGGCGTGACCTGGAAGGAGCTCGCCCGCCGGGAGGAGCGCGCCTTCGTGCACGACATGGCCTCCCTGGGGGTCATCCCGGCGGGCTGGAGCCCGCGCTCGAGCGAACATGTGAACGGGATCATCGAACAGATCCGGGTCCTGGAGCGCAAGGGGATCGCCTACCGCAGGGGCCGCGCGGTCTACTTCGACGCGAGCGCCGTGCCCGCGAGCGGCGGGAACTTCTCCGCGGACGCCATGCTCGCCGAGCACGCCGTCCCCGAGTCCGGGACGGTCGCCGAACCCGAGGCCAAGGACCCCCGGGACTTCGTGCTCTGGAAGCCCTCGGCAGCTCCCTCCCCGGTCTGGCCGAGCCCCTGGGGGAAGGGGATGCCGGGTTGGCACCTCGAATGCTACGTGATGGCCTCCCATTTCCTCCCGCTGCCTCTCGACCTGCACGGCGGTGGGCTCGACCTGATGTTCCCGCACCACTACGCGGAGAACCTGATCTCCTACGCCCTTCGCGGGCAGCCCTTCTCCCGGGGGTTCCTGCACGGCGCCTTCGTCACCATGGGTGACCGGAAGATGTCGAAGTCCCTGGGCAACCTGATCTCGATCCGCCAGGCCCTGGAGGACATCTGCGCCCCGGCCCTGCGATGCTACCTGCTCTCCAAGCCCTACCGCGAGAGCATCGAGTACCTGGAGATGGACGCGCGCAGCGCGGACGCCACCTGGCACGACACCCAGAGGACGTTCCACGGGCTCCTCGATGGGACCCAAGGCAGCGGGTATCCCGTCGAGCGTCTGGAGCGCGGGTTCGCGAAGATCCCCCGGGCGCTCGCCCAGGACATCAACATCCCCGAGGCGATCCGCGTGCTGCACGAGACCGCGGCCGACATCCAGGCCTTCGGGCGCGGAGGTCTTGAGACGGGGGACCGGACGCGGGGAAAGAAGGTGCTCCTGCGGATGCAGGACCTTCTCGGCCTCCCGCTCTTGGACCAGGGCAAGCGGGAGCCCGTCTCTTCCACCACCGTGCGCCCGTTCGCCAGGTCGGCCGCCGCCGACGCGTTCTCCTCCTGAGCTCGCGCGCGCCCCGACCCCCTTCCGAGGCGACCCGGATAGGTGAGGCGGCGAGGGGCGACCGCGCCGGCGTCCCGCGAGAGCGCGCCGGAGCCGAGGGGCTCAGTCCGCGCGTTCGAGGATGACGGACGTCCCGTTCCCGCCACCCATGCAAAGGGTCGCGAGCCCCCGGTGGACCTTGCGACGCATCATCTCGTGGAGGAGGGTCACCACGATGCGCGCTCCCGAGCATCCGATGGGGTGGCCCAGCGCGACCGCCCCGCCGTTGACGTTGAACTTCTCCTCCGGCACCTGGAACGTGCTCTGGACCGCGATGGAGGCGGTCGAGAACGCCTCGTTGTGCTCGAAGAGGTCGAGGTCGGCCGGGGTGAGCTTCTCCTTCGCGAGGTGCTCCTTCACGGCGGGGATCGGCGCCTCCATCACCCGGGCGGGAGGCACCCCGCTCACGTGGTAGGACCGGATCCAGGCGAGAGGCTTGAGCGAGAGCTCCCGGACCTTCTCCTCGCTCGCCAGCACGAGGGCGGCCGCGCCGTCGGAGAGCTGGGAGGAGTTGCCCGCCGTGAGCACGCCCTTCGGGGCGAAGGCCGGCTTGAGCTTCGCGAGCTTCTCGAGCGTCGTGTCGCCCCGCGGGCCCTCGTCCCGCTCCACGGGCGCACCTCCCGTGACCTCGGCGGGGACCGGGACGACCTCGGAGGTGAACCTCCCGGCCTCCCAGGCGGCGACGGCCTTCTGGTGGCTCCTCAGGGAGAAGGCGTCCGCCTGCTCCCGGGTGATCGAGAAGCGCTTCGCGACGTCCTCCCCGGTCAGACCCATGTGCTCGTGGTCGTAGGCGTCGAGGAGCGAATCGGTCAGCATCGCGTCCAGGACCTTGGACTCCCCGTACTTCAGCCCGAAGCGGACCTTGGGCAGGAGGTAGGGCGCCTGGTCCATGCTCTCCATCCCTCCCACGACGGCGATCCCCAGGTCTCCCGCGCGGATCTCGCTCGCGCCGAGCATGAGGCTCTTCATGCCGGACCCGCAGACCTTGTTGATCGTGACCGAGCCCACCTCGACGGGGATGTCGCACCCGAGCTGGACCTGACGCGCG
>JAKATE010000215.1 GCA_021828085.1 Thermoplasmata archaeon
GCGTTCCGGCACCGGGCGCAGGAGTGCCATCCGGACCTTCACCCGGGAGACCCGGGGGCGGCCGAGCGGTTCAAAGCGGTCAACGAGGCCTACCATCTCCTTTCCAACGAGGAAGAGCGGCGGGCCTACGATGCCGCGCTGACCACGAAGGAGGCCGGGCACGCGGACCTGGAGACCACCGTGGTCCTGGGGCTCCGGGAGCTGTTCACCGGCTGCCGGGTCCGACTGCGCGTCCCCCAAGCTGTCCCCTGCCCCTCCTGCGGAGGGGAAGGGCTCACGCTGCGCGTGGGCCACGTTCGCTGCAACGCGTGCGGCGGGAGCGGCTGGGGCCCGGAGGAGATCTTCCTCGGGGTGCGTACCCGGGAGAGCTGCTTCCGCTGCGGAGGGCGCGGCGCCCTCAACACGGCGGTGGGCCGGAACCCTTGCCTCCCCTGCCGCGGCCTGGGCTACCACCTGGTCTCCACCTGGGCGGAGGTGCGCCTGCCCCCCGGGCTCGAGGAGGGACAGCGTCTGCGGGTCGAGGGGCAGGGACAGCCGCTACTCCAGGGAGGGCAGGGCGACCTCTACGTGCGGGTCGCGGTGCGACCGGGCCCGTGGGTCGTTCACGGCCCCGACCTGGTGCTCGACGTCCCGATCGCGTCGCGGGTGCTCTCTCGTGGGGGAAAGGTCCCCTTCCAGACGCCCCTCGACTCGCTCTGGATCACCGTCCGCCGGGGGGCGCGCTACGGCGACCTCCTCCGGTTCCCTGGGAAGGGCATCCCGTCCCCGGACGGACAGACGCGGGGCGACCTCTGGATCCGACCCGTGCCACCGGAGACCGGTCGCTGAACTCCTGCAGCCTCCGCTTAGAGAGGAGGCCGGGGCCCGCCGAAGAGGGAACTCTCCCCCACTACGCCTTACCGTCGCGGGACTTCTTCAGCCGCATCTTCTTCTTCGGAGGAGCAGCGTCGCTCCCGGCACCGGCTCCCTTCGCGGAGGGCGATGGCGCAGCGACGGGCTGCGCCTCAGGGGAAGGAGCAGAAGCAGGAGTGGGAACAGGAGTGGGAACAGGAGTGGGAACAGGAGTGGGAACAGGAGTAGGAGCCGCAGCAGGAGCAGGAGCTTCAGCGGGGGCGTCCGCGGGAGCGGAGGGAGTCGTGGTCTCCGCGCTCTCGGGAGCCACGTTCTCGGGCGGCGCGCTCGGCTCGCTCGGTGAGGGCCCGGAAGGGGTTTCCTCGCTCGCCGCCGGTTCGGCGGCATCCGGGGCCTCGGCTCCCGGCGTGGTGGGGGCCTCCCCGTCTTCCGCCCAGGGCTCCGACGCGGGAGGGGCGGCGGCGGCCTCCGGCGCGTTGTCGCCCTCCTCGATCAGCACGTCCCCGTCCTCCGAGGCGGAGGACGCGGCTTCCCCGTGCGCGTCGACGGGGTTCTCTAGGGCCACGGTGTCACCGTCGGCACCGCCTCCGGAAGCCGAGGTGGCGCCCGACACGGTCGCGGCACCTTCCTCCCACTCGTTGGGCGTGGCCGCCGGTTCCGGTTCCTCCGGGACCCCGGTCCCCGGCTCGAGCTCCGCGCCCGCCCCCGCCCCGGCCGCGACCGACATCGCCGGCGAGGCGGACGCGTGGGACCTTCGGCGGACGTAGAGCGCCGCGAGGAGGAGCGCGGCGACGACGATCGCGAGCAGGAGGTAGAGCCACAGGCCGTTGCTGGTGAGCGCGCTCGTCAGAGAGTTGGACGGCGGGGGATTGTTCCCTCCGCCTCCTCCTCCGCCCCCGGGAGGGCCGCCGCCGTTGGAGCTCGCGGGAGGGGCCACCGCATGGACCGTCAGGAGAGGGCTCCGGGCGACCTGGCCGCCCGCGTCCGCGGCCCACACGGTGAAGTTGTAGAAGCCCGGATGGACGGGCACGAAGACGAGCTCGGGGCCGGAAGCGAGGGAGGACCTGTTCGTCCCGTTCAGGCTCCAGAGATAGGTGTACGGCGCGGTCCCGCCGGTGACGCTGGCGTTGACGATGACCGTCCCTCCCGCCTGGAACGGCGAGGTCCGGTTGGCGACGACCGACACAGAGAGCGGGGCGAGGTGGGCCACCACCTCCAGGACGGTCCTGGCGACGGCGGTGTCGCCGAAGGCGTCCGAGACGGAGACGGAGAAGACGTAGAGGCCGGGCCCGGACGGGGTGTAGGGGAAGGAGGGCCCCGACACCGTGGGGTACGAGGAACCGTTGAGCGACCAAGCGTAGCTCATGGACCCGAGCCCGCCCGTGGTCGTTGCGCTCACGGTCACGGGGACCCACGCGAGGGTGCCGTTCGCCGAGAGGTGGACCGAAGCCACCAGCGGGGCGTAGACCTGGACGGCGACGCTCGCGGACGCGGAGGCGCCGAGAGAGTCGTTCGCCCATACCGTCGCGTTGTACCACCCCGTGGTGTTGTAGGTGTGACTGGGAGCGGCGTAGAGGGAGCTCTCCGTCCCGTCCCCGAACCTCCAGGTGAGGAGCAGGGAGCCTGCGCCACCGGAGGCGGTGGCCTGGAAGGCGACCGCGAGCGGAGCCGCTCCCTGCGCGGGCGAGACCCCCGCGCGGAGCACGATCGGGGAGCTGAGGACGGTGACGTTCACCGAGGCATGGGCAAAGCCTCCCACCGCGTCAAAGACCGAGACGTTCGCCTGGTAGGTGCCCGGGAAGGCGTAGGTGTGAGGGCCGGGGTCCGCGAGCGTGCTCGAGGTCCCATCCCCCAGGTCCCAGCTGTAGGTGAAAGGCCCCGTTCCGTACGACGTGTTCCCCCAGAAGGCCACAGGACCCGACGTGTTGGTGACGAGAGGAGCGGCCTCTGCCGTGACCGTGGGAAGAGGATCCACGGTCACCGTCACGGTGGAGGAGGCGGAGATCCCGTACGTGTCGGTCTCGTTGAAGAACGCGGTGTAGGTCCCCACGGCGCCGTAGGTGTGGTTGCCGTAGGCGGTGGTCAACAAGGTCCCGTCCCCCAGGTCCCACTGCGGCGTGCGTGGGGCGAGCCCCCCGGACCCCCATCCGGAGAAGGCCATGTTCATGCCCAGGTCGGTCGCCGCCGGCACGACCGAGGGGTGGGGGACGAGCCGGGGGCCGAAGATCCAGGTGTTGGGGGGGAAGCCGCCCGT
>JAKATE010000216.1 GCA_021828085.1 Thermoplasmata archaeon
CGGGGATGCACGAGGGGGAGGACCTCCCGGGGGGCACTGGAAAGCGATATCCCTCTGTCCTCAAGGAGGACGACGTCAGGGTGGCGCGCACGTTGGGGGCGATGCTGGCGATGGCGGAGGCGGTAGGCGACCTGCGTCCGCGCCCCCACATCCGACGCCGGGGGGACCGCCTGGACGTCCGAGTCCCTGGGGGCGTCGCACCGAACCCGCGGCTTTTCGACCGGGCCTGCCGTTGGTTGGACCGAACGGTGGAGGTGAAGGTCCGTGCCCGCGCCGCGTGATCCGATCCTGACCCCCGCCCGCCCCGTACAGTCTCCCGGAGGGCTCCGGACGTCGCACTACCCTGGGCGACTGATCGTCTTCGAAGGCCTGGACGGTAGCGGCAAGTCGACACAGGCCCACCTGCTCCTCAAGTGGCTGTCCTCCCGCGGCTACCGCGCGTTCTTCACGGAGTGGAACTCCTCGGACCTGGTCTCCTCCATCATCCGACGGGGCAAGAAGAAGAACCTCCTGACGCCCACGACCTTCTCCCTCCTCCACGCGACGGACTTCGCGGACCGGTTCGAGCGCCACATCCTCCCTCCCCTCCGGGCGGGCTACGTCGTCATCTGCGACCGCTACGTCTACACCGCCTATGCGCGGGACGCCGCGCGCGGATGCGACCCGGACTGGGTCCGGAACCTCTACGCCTTCGCCGTCCCCCCGGACAAGACCTTCTACTTCCGGGTCCCGGTGGAGACCGCCCACAAGAGGAAGGAGGCCTCCCGCCTGAGGATCAAGTACTACGAGGCGGGGATGGACATGAACCTCTCCCACGACCTGACGGAGAGCTACCTCCGCTTCCAGGGGCTGCTGAAGCGCCAGTACGACGTCCTCGCCAGGACCGAGGGGTTCCAGATCATCGAGGCCGAGCAGGACATCGAGGCGCTCCAGCGCGAGGTCCGCAGCGCGGTCCGCCCGCTGCTCGGGGGATTCCCGAAGGAGGAGGTGCTGGTCCATGGCACCTAGGAAGGAGGAGACCCCCCCCGGGGCGAAGAAGCGCGAAGGACGCCTGTTCGCTTGGCACCGGCGCGAGTCGCGGAACAAGGTGGAGAAGCTGGGGTTCAACAACTACGGGACCCGCCTCCCGGGCATCGCACCGGAGTCGCTCCGAGGGCACCTCATCGTCATCGAAGGGGCGGACGGCTCGGGGCGCACGACGGAGTGCGCGATGCTGAAGGAATACCTCGAGGTGCAGGGGCACGCGGTCTTGGAGACCGGGCTGCGCCGGTCGAACCTGGTGAGCGAGCAGATCGACCAGGCGAAGCAGGGACACGTGCTGGGAGCGACCACGATGGCGCTCTTCTACGCGGTGGACTTCGCCGACCAGCTCGAGAACAAGATCGTGCCCGCGCTCGCGGCGGGCAGCATCGTGCTCTCCGACCGGTACATCTTCACGCTGATGGCGCGGGCCGTGGTCCGAGGAGCGTCGCGGCAGTGGGCCCAGCACCTCTACGGGTTCGCCATCCGCCCCGACATGACGATCCTCCTCGAGACCCGCCCCGAGATCCTGCTCCACCGGGCCTTCGGCAGGTACGGGTCGCTCGACTACTGGGAGTCCGGGATGGACCTGGGGATCTCGCGGGACCGCTTCGAGAGCTTCTTCCGGTACCAGTCGCTGCTGAAGACGGAGTTCGATTGGATGACCAGGACGTACGGGTTCGTGAAGGTGAACGCGAACCGGACCCCGATGGAGGTCCACCGCGACGTCCGCTCCTCGGTCCAGCGGCTGCTCGAAGGCGCCCGCCTGGAGACCTTCCGCTGAGCGGAGGTCGAGGCATGGCCCACGCGGCGAGGAGGGCCGCTCTCGGGGTGAGGTGGCGGAAGGCGGGTCGTAGCGCGACCATCTCCCTCCCGGGCTTCCTTCGCCGGGCCCAGGTCCGGTCGCTCCATCTTCGCCGCTTGCTGACCGTCGTCGCGGGGGCCACGCGACCACCCCCCGGGGTGGTCCACGAGCTGCATCGTGAGCTTCGCCGGGCGCGCATCGATGTCCGGGTCCTGCGGCGGAGCCTGCCGAAAGGGGAGCGGGCTCGGCTCCGCAGCCTGGAGGAAGGTCTGGACCGACTCTCCCGGCTCGCCGGGGAGACCCGGGACACGGACGTCCTGCTGGCCTCGCTGACCCGATTGACGAAGGGCGCGCCCCCCGAGGTCCGGCGCGAGGCCCGCTCGCTCTCCCTCCGGCTTTCCCGGGAAGCCTCGGTCCGACTCCGGAACCTGAGGACGGAGGCGCGCAAGAGGCTCCGCCGGGCGTCCGAGCGGCTCCCTCCCCTGGAGCGTCGGAGAGCTTCGGGCGGTGAGGCGGCGCGCCGCTTCCAGCGCGTGGTGACGGAGGAGCTCGGAAGGGCCCATGAGGACCTTGTCCGCTCGAGACGACGGGCGGCAAGGCGGCCCTCGGTCCGACGGCTCCACCGTCTTCGGATCTCCCTGCGTCGCCTCCGCCACCTTCGCACGTCCATCGCTCGGGCGCCCGATCGGGCCGACCTCGACACCGGATGGCAGCGCCTCCAGAGCGACCTGGGCGTTCACCACGACCTGGCGGTCCTGGAGGAACTCCTCCGTTCCTCCCCCCGCTCCTCCGGTCGGACCCGGCTCCGCAAGCTCCTACGGGAGAAGATGGACCAGCGCGTGGCCAGGGCCCGGCACCATCTGGAGCATCAGGAGGTCCCCGGTCCCGCCGCGAGCGGACGGCGGCCTTCCCGGGCGCTCTAGCGCCGACGACGAGAGCCGCCGGTGCCCCTGTGGCTCCGCGGTTCTTCCCCGGGCGGACGGTCATCGAGACCGATCGCGTTGCCCGACGGGTCCCAGACGGTCCCGCCGTGCTCGTCTTCCCTCGTGACGCGCACGCCCTGGAGCTCCAGGAAGCTCGCGGCCTTCGCGAAGTCCTGGACGCGCAGGCGGAGCGGGGTCTCCAGACCCTGAGGGCCGAGACCCAGTGGCGTGAAGTCCTCCTGCTCGAAGAGCACGATCTCCCCCCCACCCGTGGAGATCTTCACCCGCTGGCAGCACTCCGCGTGGGAGTCGTCGGAGACACGGAACCCCAACAGGTCGCGGTAGAAGGTCAG
>JAKATE010000217.1 GCA_021828085.1 Thermoplasmata archaeon
GGATGGGCTTCCTCCGGAACAAGCCCTTGCGGGTCACCGGGGTGAAGGACCTTCTGGCCACGCGCGGGATGATCATGGCCCGGCCGGGGCCGATGGGCCGGAAGTTCGGCGCCCTCTACAAGCTGATGCTCGCCATGCACTTCTACCACGCCGGAGAGCTGCTCGAGACGCAGGGCGTGGCGCCGCTGCTCGACTACATCGAACGGCTCTCCACCAAGCCGAAGCCGGGGAAGGCCGACCGGGCGTTCGTCGCGCACCCGGCCGTCGTGAAGGCCGTGGAGAAGGGCCGCGAACAGCTCCAAGGGTCCTCGTCCAGCTCCCATCCGAAGATGGCCGAGCTGCTGGGCCTGGTCCAGGAGACGCTCACGTCGAAGCCGGAGGCGAAGGTGCTGGTCTTCGCCCAGTTCCGCGACACGGTGCGCAGCATCGTGGAGGACCTGGGCTCGCACGGGGTCCGCGCGAAACGCTTCGTCGGGCAGGCGACGCGGTCGGAGGAGGACAAGGGGATGGACCAGAAGGAGCAGGGGCGGATCCTCGAGGACTTCCGGTCGGGGAAGTTCCCGGTGCTCGTCGCGAGCAGCGTCGCCGAGGAGGGGATCGACATCCCGGACGTGGACCTGGTGGTCTTCTTCGAGGCGCTGCCCAGCGAGATCCGGACGATCCAGAGGAAGGGACGGACCGGTCGCAGCTCGGCGGGCCGGGTGGTCATCCTCATGACCGAGGGGACCCGCGACGAGGGCTACCACCGGGCGGAGCGCAAGCGCGAGTCGGCGATGATGCGCCACGTGCGGAGGTTCTCCGCCGAGGGCAACGTGCCGGCGAGCGAGGCGGCGGCGCCCTCACCCCCCGCGGACGGGGCCCGTGAGGAGCTCTCCCGGAAGGTCCGCCGGCGACGGGCTCCCGACCCAGGACCGACGGACCCCGCCCCGGGGCCGTAGGTCCGAGCGCCCTCGAGGTCAGCTCATGCCCCCGAAGGGGCTCTCGCCCTTCGGTCCGGCGTACGGCAGGTCCCCCGAGGGCATGACGTGCTCGATCGCGTGCAGCAGCTCGTCCTCCCGCGGGGGTCCGTAGAAGTGGGCGAAGTCGTCGATGGTGACCGTCGGGAGGTGGCGGACCCCTCGTCGTCGCGCCTCCTTGGGGAACGCCTCCACGTCGATGACGTCCAACGCGAGCCGCTCGGGCCGCAGGTGGACGAAGCGGGCGAGCGCCCGCACGACCGAAGGCGCGTCCGAGTTCTTTGCCGAGGCGAAGATGCGGAAGTGGTGACGTCGATGGGTCTTCTCGGCGAAGGCCTTCCAGTCCGCGCTCAGGTCGGACGGCGCCGTTCCGCCGGCCACGTCCTGGACCACCTGGACGAGCCCCTCCAAGAGGTCGCCCCGCGGGGTCCCGAGGAACCGCACGGGCCCGGTCTCGCTGCCGGGGGCCAGGATGCGCAGCCAGGGAGGGGGCGCTGCGATGCCCTCCTGGCCCGGGACCACGTGCGCCACCTCCACCCAGAGGAGCTGGGCCCCTTCCTCCTCCGCTGCCCGGCGGAGGACGCGGGCGGAGGAGCAGGCGGCGCAGACATGCTCGGGAGGGTGGAGCCCCTGCTCCAGGTGGACGGGGACCGGGAGTTGCCGAAGGAGGCGGAGCCGAGGCCGCTCGGCCTCGACCCAATCGATGGCCGACCGGGTGTCCGGGGGCCCCCGAGGAGCCTGGGGCTCGTGCCGTGTCGAGGAGCGGGACGGGTCGGTAGGGGGGCCATCGCGCACGGGAACGGTCTCCTGACTTCGCACGGGCCTACTCTTTGATCGGGGCCCCTGTCGGGGGCAAGCCGGAGTAGAACGCCTCCACGACGTTCGTGAACGGCTCCGGGAGTTCGAGGTGCGGGACGTGACCGCAGTCGTCGAGGACCACGGCCCGGGCCCCCGGGATCCGATCGGCGAGCTCGACGGCCCAGCTGCTAGGGAGGATCCGGTCCTCCTTCCCCCAGACCAGCAGCGTGGGCACGCGGAGCTTCTCGCAGGGAAGATGCTCGAAGCCCAGCTGGACCCAGCGGGCGAGCGCGGCCCGTGTCGCCTTCCAGCGCTCGCGGACCTGCGCGGGGGTCAGGGTCGGGAAGGAGGCCACCCCCCTTTCCGGGCGGTGGAAGAGCCACTGGTTCACCTCGCCGGGGACGACCCTCGCCGCCTCCGCGTTCATGTCCTCCCGTTCGTGCAACCCACCCGGGGCGACGAGCACCAGGCTGTGGACGAGGTCCGGCCGTGCGAGCGCGACGCCGGTGGCCAGGCCTCCTCCCATCGAGTTTCCCATGAGGTCGACGGGTCCTCCTCCCTCCTTCCCCACAAGTTCGGCCAGGCTCTCTCCGAGGTCGCGAAAGCTCCGCAGCCGAGGGTTGTCGGCCGAAAGTCCGAAGCCCGGCAGGTCCGGGAGGAAGACCCGGTGGTGACGGGCGAGCAGCGGGAAGGTTCCCACCCAGCCCTGACCGATGCTGCCGGCCCCGTGGAGGAAGAACAGGGGCCGGCCCGTTCCCCCCTCCCACAGATGGACCGGGCTCCCGCGGAGCTCGACGGTCCGTTGATGGCCTTCGGGTGTCGCCGTCATCGACCTATCCCGCGGGGCTCCGTGCCCGTATCAAGGTGCGCCCGGGCCTCGACCTGGCTCACGTGGAGGACGGGGGTACCGGCGGAGCGGACGGGGCCGTCTTCGAAGGACCGCGGTACTTCTTGGCCGGAGTGTGCCCTTCGGGGAGGACCCCTCGCAGCAGCATCCGGTACGCGTCGTGGAACCCGAGCGCCAGGAGGAAGTAGCTCACGAACAGGATGGTGGTCACGAAGGTGAGGTCGCTCACCGTGGTGGCGACCGAGGTCGAGTGGGCGCGGAGGGCGGTCAGGATGTCCATGAAGTGGGACCCGACGAAGTAGCCCGCCACGATCGAGACGAACGCTCCCCAGCCGAGGGAACCCCCGAGGCAGATCTTCCCCCGGGTCGAGGTGATGTGGTACCCGATCAAGAGGTAGCTCAGGAACGATCCCCCGAACCCCACCGCGACGACCGCCCCCAGGATCCAGGGTAAGAGGACCGGGACCGCGGCGGACGGGTACTCGTACGCGAAG
>JAKATE010000218.1 GCA_021828085.1 Thermoplasmata archaeon
AAGGCTCCCTCGAAGCCCGCCGCCCCCCCCAAGCCCGCCCCCAAGGGCGCGTCGAAGGGCCAGCCCAAGTCCGGTGCGAAGCCGAAGCCCGCGGGGAAGGCGAAGCCGGCCCCGAAGGGCCACGCCGCCGCGAAGGCGCCGAAAGGGAAGGGGTCCGCCCATGCCCGAAAACGCTAGGGAGGCCCGTGCGCCCCCCACCGGGGGAGAGTTCCGCCGCGCGGTCGAGTACATCGGCCTCAAGGTGACCGAGTCGCTCTCGAAGATCGACCCGGCCGCGGTGGGCCGGGCCGTCCAGATGATCCAGAAGGCCCCGCAGGTCTTCGTCTACGGCGCAGGCCGCAGCGGCATCGTCGCCCGGGCCTTCGCGATGCGCCTCGTGCAGGTGGGCATCACGGCCTACGTCATCGGAGAGTCCGTCACCCCCATCGTCCGGAAGGGGGACCTGGTCGTCATCTTCTCCAACCGCGGCGAGAGCCAGTCTTCGCTCCAGACGGCCAACATCGTCCGGCGTGAGGGGGCGGAGCTGGTCGTCGTGACCTCGCGGGGCACGAGCAAGCTCTCCCACGCGGCGACCCTCCTCCTCCTGCTCGAGTTCCAGGAGGAGAGCGAGCGGGCGGTCCACGCTCCCCTGGGGACCCTCTTCGAGTCGGGGAGCCTCCGACTGGGCGACGGGATCGTTGCGGAGCTCATGCAGGCCCGTGGAGAGAACGAGGCCTCCCTCCGGCAGCGCCACGCGATCATGGTCTGACCGGCGAAGGCGCTCCCACGACCCCCTCCTTCCCGGAAGCGCCCGCGGGCCCATCGCGGCGCTCGAGCTCAAGGGTAGGTCGGGTCCTCCACGACCCTCGCCCTCTCTCTGAGAGGGGGAGTTCTCCTGCACGGAAAGCCATAACTCGCCGCTCCCCTCATCTTCCTACGTGGCCGACCCCGGCGGCGAAGCGCGTCGGTACTGCAGCGTCTGCGGCTACCTTTCCTCCGAGCCGATGCTCTCCTGCCCGCGGTGCTCCCTCAGCACCACCCACGTGCCCCAGGTGGCCTCGGTGCCCATCTCCTACGCCCCCGAGTGGAGCACGGCGGCCGCAGGACGGGGTCCCCCCGCCTGGATCGTCATCGGGCTCATCCTGGTCTTGGTCGCTGCCGTGATCCTGGTCACCCTCGCCTTGGACGGGGTGTTCAACGCTCCCCCGGGCGAGGTCCTCGCCCCCGCCGCGCTCTGGGCGTCCTGGCTGCGCTGACGGAGCGCGACCTCCCCACGTTGGGGTCGTGCTCAGGGGAGATCCTTGACGGTGAAGAAGCAGGGCAGCGTCATCGTGGAGGCGATGCCCGGGATCTCCCGCAGCTTCTCCACCACCAGTCGTCCGATGGCCTCCAGGCTCTCTCCCCGGACCTTCAGCAGCATGTCCCACTCCCCCGCGATGACGTGGACCTCCTGAACGCCGGGAAGACGTCCGGCGGACTCCGCCACCGCCCGCTGGGTGACCCGACCGCTCTTCTCGAAGCTCACCAGGACGAACGCGGAGGTGCCGAGGCCCTCGAGCGACGGCTCGGTGATCACGGTGAACCGACGGATCACCCCCTCGGCCTTGAGGCGCTCGAGACGGTCGTGGAGCGTGACGCGAGGGACGCCCAGCCGGGAGGAGAGCGCCGTGAGGGTCGCGCGTCCGTCGCGCTTGAGCTCCTCCAGGAGCCGCCGGTCCTTCTCCTTCAGCGGCACGCCTCGTTCTCCGGGGGGCGACAGGGGCTCCTTGTCGTCCGGCCCTCGGTCGGTCGGACGTTCATGGCCCTCCTGCCTGACCGGGAGCCACATTGTGCCCGGGGTTGATGAATGTCGTGTCGCGGGCTCGGAGACGTCCTCGGACGCGGAGGGCGCCTCCAGCCGCCGACACGAGCCCCGGGCCTCGTCCCGGGAAGCCCCGCTCGCCCGCCGCCGACCTTCCGGCGGGGACTTCGTCCGCCGTCGGGCGAGAGGCTCGTCCGCCAGAGCATGAGCTTAAAGCCAAGCGCGCGTCGCCCTCCCTCGTGCCCAAGAGCGCGCAGAAGATCGATTCGTCCCTCACGCCGATCCCCACCCGCTTCTTCGTGACGAGCGGTCGGGCCATCAACAAGACGAGCGAGCTCAACGCCTTCGACCTGGCGCTGCTCAAGGCCGGGATCGGGGAACAGAACCTGGTCTCCGTCTCCTCGGTCCTTCCGGACGGCATCCGACAGGTGGACCGGCAGTCGCTCTCCATGGGCGCCATCACCCACTGCGTCCTCGCCCGCCACCAGGGCGGCGAGGGCGAGGTCATCAGCGCGGGGATCGCCTACGGGTTCCGCACCGACGGGCACGGCGGCTACGTCGCCGAGGGCCACATCCACGGGACCCAGAAGGCGCTCAAGGAGTTCCTGCGCTGGCGCATGCAGGAGATCGCGCACTTCCGTGGTGTCGAGCTCCGCAAGATCTTCTACCGGACCGAGGAGCTCTCGATCCCGATGGACCACTACGGGGTCTGCATCGCCGCCTGCGTCTTCCTGCGCTGAGGCCCCTTCTCCCCGGGCCCGTTGGGCCCGTACACAGGAGACCCTAGAGGACGATGGATCCCGTGGTCTGGGCCCCGTTGCTGAACGCCCGGAGCGTGTCGCCCGTCCCGGCGAGCGCGAACGACGAGATGATCTCCAGCGTCACCGTCCCGGAGATGCCCACGGTTCCGCCGGAGTTGCTCCACGCGAAGCTACCGGGGGCGGCAGGGTAGGCGTCCAGGAGGCTCCCGCCCTTCGAGAGCAGGGCGATCCAGCCCCCTCCGCCGGGGGCCCCGCACACCGGGAACCCTGGAGGGACGCAACCCCCGAGCGCACCGTTGTTCACCAGGGTGAGGTTGGACTGCAGGATCGCGAGGCTGAGGTTGTCGGTGGTCATCCCCAGACTGGCGGGGACGGTCATCGTCACGTTGTCGAAGAAGAGGGTCCCTCCGGCCGAGCTCCCGCTGGAGGAGAAGGCGAACTGGACCGGATAGGTGAGCAAACGTGCGCCGGAGAAGGTGAACGTGCCGTTCACCCAGTTCGAGGACTGCAGCGCAAGGGTCGTTCCGTTGAGAAC